>JAICMD010000035.1 GCA_025929405.1 Mucilaginibacter sp.
GGTATGTGAAGGGGTAATCTTGCCTTTATTTCACAAAGCGTCATTGCGATCCGCCTTTAGGCGGAGTGGCAATCTCTAATGGTGCTAATAAGTCGAAAGTTATTGTAATCCCAGATTAAATCATCGTCCACTCATTCGCCGTGGAGGCTGTTACTTTACCTTAGATGCAAAGTAACCAAACATCAAGCCGGAAAAATCCTTCCGCGCTCAAGGCATTTACGCATGGCCCGCGTTTTCCGGCAGGCCTTTGCCCGCTTTCACAACAACCATATTATTAACGCTTCTGTTTATTTATTTTTCACCAACACATTAGCTTTTAGCCATGCTTCGGCGTATACCGGCCATGCTTCGGCAGCGGGATTGCCTTTGCGCAGGCCATAGCCATGCCCGCCTTTTGGTACCAAATGAAATTCTACCGGCACCTTTGCCTTTTGCAAAGCCACAGCATAAGTTACCGAGCTGCCTCCGCTGCCGTCATCGGCTGCCTGGAAAACAAAGGTTGGCGCTGTACTTGCATTTAAATTAGCCAGTTCGGGCGTAAGGGTTTTATTGGGGCCATCGTTTAAGTAGCCCGGGTAAATAATCATTGAAAATGCAGGCTTACAGGATATTTTATCCTTATCATCCACTGCGGGATAAGTAGCCACATCAAATTCAGAGTTAAGTTTGGCAGCCATATCGGCACCTGCCGAAAAACCAATTACACCAACTTTATCCGGATTGATTTTATACTTAGCTGCGTCGGTTTTAATAACGCGTACCGCCCGCTGCAGATCCTGTAATGCACCCAATCTTTTGTTAGGTGTGCGATATTCTAAAACAAATGCAGTAAAACCCATTTTATTGAACCATTGGGCAACCTCTGATCCTTCCTTATCGGTTGCTAATGTTTCATATCCCCCACCGGGGCAAACAATTACAGCATAACCGTTATTGACTGATGCCTGCGGCAAAAAAGCAAGTACCGCCGGATTGGTTACATTAGTTGTGCGCCTTACATTGCCCGATTGGTTCTCGGCCAGTACAGGTTCATGTTTGGGTTCTGTTTCACCGGGTACGGCGCCGGGCCATAAATAGGTTTTGGTTTGAGCGGTGCTGCTTAATGCGGCCAACAGCAATAGGGTTAATAAGCCTGTGTACTTCATAACGTTATAATTTAACACGTCATTGCTTCGTCCCTCGCAATGACGTAGGGTAAGTGATTAATTATTAACCACCGCCCAATAAGCTTTTTTACGCTGATTATTAATATCAAACAATAACGGGTAAGCTTTGATAAATACCGGCGGGTTAGGTATCGGATCGCCTGCGCTGCCACCACCGCGACTGTCCAGCCAACTGCCCCTATCACTTACGTTCCAGAAGGTAACTGCTTTAATATGCTTTTTATACTGCCTGAAAATATCAAATACCATTTTATACCGGGCAATTTGTTTGGCTTCTACGTCAGGAGTAAAGCCGGGGTCAACTGGTGTTTTACCCGGCACAACTTCTACCGGGTTTTCATGTACGGTCATGTCAAGCTCGGTAAATTGCACATCTAAACCTAATGATATTACTTCGTCCAACGCTTTACGTATCTGGTCGGCATCGGGTCTGCCTATAGTCCAGTGCGCCTGGAAACCTACGCCATCAATAGGCACATGGTCGGCTTTAAGTTTCTTTAACAATGCAAATATCTTTTCGCGTTTAACCGGGCGCTCGCTGTTAAATTCGTTGTAATATAATTTGGCATTGGGGTCGGCTTCATGTGCATACCTGAAAGCAGCTTCAATAAATTCAGGGCTTTTAAATGTAGTCCACCACGGGCTGTTTTCGCGATACATTACATTTGGATCCTGGCTGTCATCAATTGCCTCGTTAACAACATCCCACACGTACATTTTACCTTTATAACGACCAACTACAGTATGTATATGATCCCTTAAACGCTGCAATACCAGTTCCTTACTGGCGGGCTTCCCATCGGGGCCAACAAACATCCAATCGGCCCCTTGCTTATGCCATAGTAAGTTATGACCGCGTATATGAATATGGTGTCTTTCGGCAAAGGCAACTATATCATCCGCATTTTTCCAGTTATACCTGTTTTCAGCAGGGTGGATAACACCCACTTTCATATCATTTTCGGCTGTTACGCTATTAAATTCCTTAATGATCAGGGCCGAATCTGTCCTGATGGATCGTGACGAAACCGCAACACCCATGTAAAAATCATCCTTAAAATAATCTTTCAAGCCCTTGCTTTGATCAGCCTGTGGTGTAGTATTGGGTACTGATGAAACAGTGGCAGTTTGTTTGGGTGTACATTGTGTAAAAGATAATACCGTAGCAATCGCAGTTGCAAGCAGCAAGCTTTTATTTACCCAATTATTAGTTAAATACCTATTCATATTTAAAGTGTATTAATAACAAAAGCCTCCTGAATTTCAGAAGGCTTTTTGTTATGACTATATTATTATTTTTCGTCTACTGTGTTTACTACTGCCCAGTATGCTTTTTTGCGCTGGCCATTAACATCAAATAATAACGGATATGCTTTACGTGGTATACGTCCTGCGGTTGCAGTGGCTGCACCACCACCCTGGCCACGGCCATCTAACCAGCTTGATTTATCAGTAACGTTCCAAAAAGTTACGGCTTTGATGTGTTTTTTATATTCTTGCATCACATCAAACATCTTTTTATATTGCGCAATTTGTAATGCCTCCAGTTCTGGCGTGTAACCTGGGTCAACCGGCGCTGCTGCTTGCGCGCCTGCTACCAGCGCAGTAGCATTAGGGGTTAATGCTGATGGTACGCGTATATCAATATCCAATTCAGTAAATTGCACCTCTAAGCCTAATGATGTAATTTCCTTTAAAGCAGTACGTAATGCATCTTGTGTTGGGCTATTAATCTTCCAATGCGCCTGGAAACCTACGCCATTAATAGGTACGCCGTGATCTTTTAAGCTTTTTACCAGTTTATAAATTTTACGGTGTTTAGTGACGTTTTCACTGCTATAATCGTTATAATATAATTTAGCCGCAGGATCAGCTTCGTGAGCGTAACGGAAAGCAGCCTCAATAAATTCAGGGCTTTGGAATATTTTCCACCACGGGCTGTTTTGGCGGTAGATAACGGTTGAATCCTCTCCATCCTGAACAGCTTCATTTACAACATCCCATGCATAAATTTTGCCCTTGTAACGGCCCACAACAGTATGGATATGATCCCTTAAACGTTGCAGTAACAACTCTTTACTGGCCGGTTTGCCATCAGGCCCGGTGTACATCCATTTGGCATCCTGTGTGTGCCACAATAAATTATGTCCGCGTATAGCAATATGATGTCTTTGGGCAAAAGCAACTATAGCGTCGGCATTTTCCCATTTCCAGGTATTTTCAGCAGGATGTAAAACACCTACTTTCATATCATTTTCTGGCGTTAAACTATTAAATTCTCTGATAATTAATGCCGAATCCTGGCGGATTGAATTCATGGATACGGCCACGCCAATTTTAAAATCATTTTTAAAATAATCTTTTAACCCTTTATTAGGATCTTCATGCGGCGTGGTATTTGGCACAGACGATACTGCTGCGCTTTGTTTTGGCGTACACTGCGTAAAGTTTAATACAGCAGCTAACGCCGCAGCCAGAATAGTAATATCCCGTCTGTAGTTTTTAAGTAAGGGTGTATTCATCAGTAATGAATTTTAATTGGTTTATAGCTGATAAAATTAGTAATATTTAGAAGTTATTTTCCAAAGCCTATTGTCACTTTTTTGTTTGATTGGGTCGCCCTGCTTCGCAGTTTTAGCTATAACGATGTCTTTTTCGACATCTGGAATAAACTTATCCCAGTCAAGCGTGTTTGCCGGGCGACTGAATAATTGCGGTATATACTTTTTTGTTGATATAGCCGCATAATTTTTCCAGTCGGCAAGGGCGCGGGTAAGAGATGCTACAGCCTTCTCGCGATATTCTTCCTTACCTGTATTGCGCAGCATGGCTGTATAAGTTGCCCCCCTGAATTTAGCGGCATAGTATCTGCCCAAATATGCCCAAGCACTAAAATCACTGATGGTTTCGGCCAAATCAGCATTATGTGTTGGCGGCATGGTTGCTGCACCTTTTAACAATATTTCGGCAGCGGCATCAAGCTTATCGGCCACATCAAACGGGGTTGCTTCGTTTGGCTTGCCTTTTTGCTTTACATAATCAACAATTGACATGACCTCGCCCGGCAACGGCGAACTGCTTATAATATCATTGATGCTTAAAAATCCCTTCCTGTCAAAACACCCTTCCAAATCAAATTCAAAATCATTGGGGTTAAAATCCTGCTTATCTATCCATGATACAATATCAGATGTTGCCCGCCAGGTGGTGTACAACTTATTGATATCGGTATTTGGGAAATGAAGCCTAAGCTGATCTTTGTAAAAGCTTTCGGGTAAACTGGGGTTATAAGCCGTACGGCCCCAAATCATAAAATCATACCAGTTTTTATCTATTTCGTACTTACCATAAACAGCAGGGTTTTTACTGGCGAAATCCTTACCATACATATACCCATCATCGCCTATTACAAAACCTGCGGTAACATCCAGCGGAATATTTTTAATAAACTTTGCCGCATACACCGGATCGCCCCAGCGGTAAATAAAAAAATCATCGTTACGTATGTTTTGCCAGCACTTTACATTGTACTTTACCACATCGGCGCGGTAAATACTATCAAACCACGGCGGGTTAACCGTGGCATACATACGCGCACGGGCGTATTTAAATTCGGTTTCAAAAGGGCCTGTATAATCTTTAAAGGCATTTTTTATAATATCAAGCTTGGTATAATGCTGCCTGAAAATAAGGGTTGTATTTTCCAGCGCGGGGTTTTCTTTTTGTGCATCCATCATCCCTTCGCCGTAGGTCATGGCCAGCCAGTTTTCAATGGCGTATTTACCGGTTTGTTTATTATCCTGATGCTCGCCGGCTGTAACGCCTATTGCCGATACATTTGGATAGGTTAACAAAAATTGTTTTACGCTTTTGCGGGTGTAATCAATAGTAACGGGACTGTCCTGAACATCTTTAATGCCGTATTTTCCCTCAGTACCGCCAACAAAAACGCTCCAGTTGTACCATTGTATATCAATACCCCGGTCGTTGGCATATTTAAACACCTTCCGCCAAAAGGCAATCTTTTCATCAATGGTTATTTTTTTAACGATGTGCATTTTTGAGCTATGCACATCATCCTTTACATAAACATCATTTAAAGCCACATCAGGATAATCGGGCACTTTAACCATCGAGGGAAACTGGTGCAGGTTCCAAAACGAAAGCACGTTATACCGGTAACGGGCCATGTTATCTAAAAAATTTTGCCAGTAGCTAAACTCCCACATGGTGGCAATATTGTTTTGCGCCGCAAAGCCATTATCGGCATAGCTTGGCGTACGCGCATCCAGGGGGATATTAAATTTAAGTCCGCGTTTTGCTATATAAGGTTTGCCGCTAAAAGGTTGTAACCGGGCTACCGGTTTACCCAGTGATATCCGGTCGGCCAGCTCATTAAGGCCATACATCACCCCTACTGCATCACCGCCTGTTAACAGATACATTGCTCCCTGCTTTTTAAAGCTATAGGCCTGTTGGGGTAAGGTGGCTGCTACTGCCGTTTTAATAACAATACTGTTTTTAGCATTTTGTGCAACTGGGATATGCTGCTTAACCAATGCATTTTTTAATTCGGTAACGCCAAATACTTCGGCAGGTGCCGATGGGTTAAACTGTATATATACTGCTCTTTTTTGCTGCGCGATAACATGGGTGCAGGCAATCAGGCAAAACACAACAAAAAACAGGTGCTTCTTCATTTTAATTACGGAATGTTATTGGTTATAATTGGGTTAAGCAATATCTGCAATTAGCCTAATATTTAAAAATTATTTTTCTGTGCCCTCTTATTATAACTATTATAACCCGCCCTTGTATTGCATTTGCTTTTTTTTGATATTTTTAACCAGACACTTACAACCAATTAAACATGAAATTATTTTTAGCAGCCCTGGCAGCAATGCTTATGGCCGTGCCTGTAATGGCACAAACCGACTCGTTACCGGCAGCCGTTTACAGCTCCAAAGGAAAACCGCAAAAAATGGGAAACGTAACCAAGCAACCAATTTTACTGGGCCACACACTTGATGTTAAACGATTTGAGGTATATACCCTAACCCTTGCTCCCGGAAAAAAATATGCATCAACCCCTGCTGATAGCAAAAACGAACAGTTGATAGTGGTTAAACAAGGCAATATTAAAATTACTGTTAATGATACCACCAAAACCGTTGGCCCCGGCAGCCTTGCCTTAATATTGGCTGGCGATAAAATTGGCTTTGAAAATGCTACCCCGCAGCCTGTTAGCTGGTATGTGCTAAATTACCAAACCAGTATGGAAAACAGTAAACGCGGACATGATGCAGGCCCGTCATTTTTAAAGGATTGGAATACCTTAAAAGTAACTAAAACCGATAAAGGCGAAACCCGTAACGTATACGACAGACCAACAAGTATGTTTGAACGTTTTGATGTGCATGCTACGGTTTTAAACAATGGCTTTAACAGCCACGACCCGCATACCCACCGTGCAGAAGAATTGATATTGATGATAAACGGCAACAGCCAGTTCCAGATAGGTCAGGATAAATTTCAGGCCAAAAATGGCGATGCGGTGCTGATGGCCTCAAAAATATTGCACGCCGCACAAAATGTAGGTACTGCGCCGTGCGGTTATTATGCTATACAGTGGCATTTATTAAAAGGAAATTAAAAGCTATCCGATAAATTAGCACGTAAGCCTATCAGGCTTTCCTATTTCGGGTAACTTGTTATTCCTAATCAATAGCGAAGAATCTTATACACCTTACCTGCCTATGGCTGTTAAGAGATAAGATTCTTACTATATTCAGAGAATCGAAATATTTAATACTATATCTTGCTTATTTTAACCAACCTTACCCCGTGTGATGGTACAACAGAACTGAAACCGGTTGCTGATTTTGGCAGATTTTTTTGCCGCCAGATATCCCTGATGTTGTAATTGCCTGTAATGCCAAGCGCTTTCCAGTTGATATTTATGGTATTGGTTGCAGCGCTAATATTAAACAAACCAACCGCTTTGCTTCCATCTTCCAGATCTTTTACCCAAACTTCATAATCAGCAGTTTTTACTATACGTTTGGCCGGACTGGCTTTAGGATCCTGATCAACAGCTATAACCTCGTCGTTGGTTATTAAATTCAATGTAAAGGGGTCAAGCTTACTCAAATCGCAACCCAACAGCAACGGCGCCGACAATATGCTCCATAAGCTGATGTGTGTATATTGTTCATCAGGTGTAAGGCGTGTATTATGCTGGTTTCCCCAGCCAACGTAACCTATTATCAGCATATCCGGGTCGTTCCAGCTTCCAGGTGCGGTATATGGAGTGGTTTTTTCCTGCTGTACAAAGCCAATATTAAATAAACTTCCCCAGCTATCATTAATATCGCCGGTTGTGCGCCATAAATTGCCGTTAACCTTACGTCCCCATGTCCAAACGTCCTTACCGCCGTATTGGCATAAGCTATATACAATATCGCGGTTTTGTTTTACCAGTTGGTCGCGCATTACAAAATACGGTTTTTGTGCTCCCGCAAGCGTAGTATCACCGGCCATAATGGTGCGGTAGCTGCAAAGGTCATATTTCAGATAGTCAATACCCCATTTGGCATAGCTTGCTGCATCCTGTGCCTCGTGCTGGTAACTTGCCAGGTAACCGCCGCAGGTGGTTGGGCCGGGCGATGAATATATCCCAAATTTAAGCCCGTTTTTATGTAAATATTCGCCTAAGCCTGCCATGTCCGGAAACTTCTCATTCGGCACAATTTCGCCGTTATCGGCACGCTTTGGTGCTTCCCATCCATCATCAATGTTCATATACGTCCAGCCATGATTTTGTAAACCATATTTAAGTAATGAGTTGGTAGAGCTGCGTACTTTTTCATCGCTAACAGTAAGGCCCCAGGCGTTCCAGCTATCCCAGCCCATTGGCGGGGTTAATGCTAACAGGTTACCTGCTTTTACAGTAAACTCGCGCTTGGCCTGCCCTAAAGCATTTTTTACAATAAAGTACATTTTATATTCGCCTTTGGCGGGCGCTACACCACTTATAACCCCGGTTTGTGCATTAACTGCAAGCCCTTTAGGCAAGTTTTGCACCGCATAGGTTAAAGGCAATTTACCGGTAGCCGGTATTTTAAATATAAACGGCGAACCGGGGCGTATGCCAAATATTTTGGCCCCGTTTATACGTGGCATTGGGCCTACTGCAGGCGTAAGTATGTAAGGATTTGTTTCGGTAACGGTTAAATTGTTGTTTGTTCCGTTTTCAACAAATTTATATTCAACAACCGTGCGCGATGAATTATCAAAAAACAGGTTATAGCTTTTTTTATCCATAGCACCCAGCGTAACTGCATCAGTTGAGGAAAACACTACTTTGTTATCATCATTAACCGCTTTTATGCTTAACACACCTGCAACGCTGGTGGCAAAAGTATTTTGCAGCGTAATGGTTTTGCTTATGCTTTTATCTTTAAATACAAATGGATTTTGGGTGTAAGCAATTTTTACCCCGGTTATACGGCCCAGCATTGAGATAACCGGGATTGACGAAAGCCCGCCGTTACCCCTACTGTTATAAACCCTTATGGCCAGCACATTCTCTTTATCCCATAAAATAGCGTTATTGTTTGATGCTATACGGTAATTGCGTATAACATTTCCCGTGTTTCTGCCCCGAACAGGTGCTGCGCCCCGTGCAGGGAAAGTGCCCGTTTTACCAATTAATGTACCGTTAAGGTATGTTTCGTCTGAATTTGCTATCTGCCCCAGGCTAAAGTTTAATGAATCCTTCCAGGCGGCATCGTTTTTTATTGATGATGGGATAGTAACTTTAAAACGGTACCAGGCAATGCCATCATAATTGTCATACCCCTGCTGCTCCCAGTTTTTTGAAGGATCAATTTTACCCCACGCTGCATCGTTAAATGTGCCTGAACTCCAGGAAGCATCATCGCCCGTTTTAAAAACACCTGTTTTTAACTGTATGTCCTGTGGCGGACTGTTTTTCATTGAAACAATAAAAGCACCAAAAACAATTGCGATGCAGGCAGATAATATCCATTTCATATAAATTTGAGTATTAGGTTTTAAATGGTTGATAAACAAATGTATTAATTTCCTGTAAAAGAAAATGGTTGTTTATTATTCTTATAAGATGCGTTTTTAGCTGTTATTCAACGTAATATCCCCTATTGATGGCTCAACCACGCCATTATTACTGTAAAAAATAAATTAATTAAAATAATCAAAAACTTATTTACTTAACTTCATATTAATTATATTAACCTGATTTTAATAAACATTCAAAATATGATACCTTCAAATATTATTGCAAATGCCGACGATTTTGGTTTTGATAAGAATATAACAGAAGGAAGTATACGTGCATATCAACAGGGTTATATAAACAGTGTATCAATATTGACCAATAGTGATTATTTTGAAGAAGCCATCCCCATTATTAAAAGCTATCCCTTGCTAAAAAATATAGGTATTCATATAAATTTTACGCTCGGAAAACCACTAACCGCTATTGATAAAAAATACCTGACTGCAACAGGCGAATGGAATCGTGCTGTTACGGGTAAGATTTTTGCTGTACCTGACAAGCAATCGCGCGGTGCCTTTTACAAAGAAATATGCTACCAGATAGAACGTGCATTAAATGCCGGTATTAATATCAACCATTTAAATTCTCATCATCACGTACATATTTTGCCCTGCTTTGCGGGGCTGTTTATTAAAGCAACCCGCAATTACGGCCTTAAATTAAGATTGGCCCAAACCAGGGCATCAGGCAGTTTATTAAAAAGTTTGTACCGGCAGCAATTAAACAAAACTATAATCAGCAATAATCTGAATTATACCGATTATTTTGAACATCCTGACAAAATCATTAACGGCATTGGAAACTTTGCCGGCCTAAAAACGCTTGAATTAATGTTTCATCCAACTTTAAATGAATATGGCGAACTAACTGATCATTATGATCCTATAGGTTTTAATAAATGGAAGGAATGTTTTACTAATCCGCTTTCGGTAAATAATTTGAGCATGGGAACACCTTCTCCACTTATTCAATCCTGGGGGATTGATATTTAAATACCTGGGCAGCGAAATAATGCGGAATTATTAACCAGGCTATTTTTCCAATTATTTGAAGGAAATAATTATATATTTATTTCTCAAAATAAACCATTATGCGCGCTGTTAAATTATCTGCATTGACAGTACTATTAGCTATTGTTTCTTTGTTTTATGCAAAACAAGCAACTGCACAATACATTAAACCACCCATTATGCAGGCCAACTGGAGTTACCCGTACCAGCCTTTTTGCATAGTGGGTAATTTATATTATGTAGGCACTTATGATTTGGCGTGTTATTTAATAACCACCCCCAGGGGGCATATTTTAATAAACAGCGGGCTGGCAGATGCTACGCCTATGATTATAGAGCATATAAAAGCCTTGGGCTTTAAACCAACAGATATAAAAATAATGCTGGCTACCCATGCACATTATGACCATGTTGCCGGCTTTGCCGAACTGAAAAAATTAACCGGCGCTAAAATCCTCATCAACAAAAAGGATGCACCGGTACTGGCTGATGGCGGAAACTCAGACTATGTTTTTGGCGGCAAGGGCATGACCTTCCCTCCTGTTAAGCCTGACGGTTTGCTGGACGACAATGATGTAGTAAAGCTCGGCGATATGAAAATTACCTGTGTGCCTACCCCCGGGCATACCCCAGGCGCAACCAGCTTTTTGTTTAACGTAAAAGATGAAAAACGCACCTACAAAGTACTTATAGCCAATATGCCTACAATTTTGGATGATGCCGATTTAGTTAAAGGTATGCCCACTTACCCAACTGTAGCTAAGGATTACGCCACCACATTTGATACCATGCGTAAACTGCAGTTTGATATTTTCCTGGCCTCGCATGCCGGACAATTTAAGTTGCACGAAAAGCATAAACCCGGCGACCCATATAATCCTGATGCTTTTGTTGACCGTAAGGAATATGACGATGCGCTGGATAATTTTTACAGGCTTTATCAGCGAAAATTAAAACAGTAATTACCTAACGCTTTACTTTCCATTTTTATTAGTCTTAGCATCCAGTTTATTTATTAAACGTACCACATAATTTATGATGGCACATTGCGTTGCATATTTGTAAGCAATAGTTACTTATGTTGGTATATTTTGTAAAAATACGCCACGTTTGCTTAAATTTTTGTATTTTTAAACATCATTACCGAGATAGTAATGCCTCAATAACACAACTGTATGACTCCCGTACACAATAAAGATATCGGCACTAAACAAAAAGCACTGGCTATAAATTTAAACCCCAAAATATACGGCTCATTTGCCGAGATTGGGGCCGGACAGGATGTGGCCGCAAATTTTTTTAAAGCCGGGGCAGCGTCAGAAACCATTGCTAAAACCATGTCGGCTTATGACATGATATTCTCTGATGCCATATACGGCGCACAAAAGGGCCGCAGGTATGTGAGCGAACTACGTTTAATATCCATGCTCGACCGAGAATACAGCCTGCTGATTGAACGCCTTGCCGAGCAGCGCGGCGACCGGACTACTTTTTTTGCCTTTTCAGATACAGTATCGGCCCTTAACTATCATAAAACCAATGATGGTCATGGCTGGATGGGTGTACGCTTTCAGTTAGAGCCACAAGGCGAGTACAATGATGTGGTAATACACTTTAAGCTATTGGATAATGATAATAACCTGCAGCAGCAGGCCGTAGGCGTATTGGGGGTAAACCTGATTTATGCCTGCTATAATTACCATACCATCCCTCCTGTTTTTTTGCTATCGCTGATGGACGACCTGAATAAGGACAGAATACAGATAGATATGATACGCTTTGAAGGGCCAAACTTTACTAAGGTTGATAACCGCCTGATGAGTTTACATCTGGTAAAATATGGATTTTCGGATGCGGCAGTATTTGGCCCTGATGGTAAAAATCAGCAACCATCAGAAGTATTGTACAAAAAACATATTGTGGTGATGCGAGGCCGTTTCCGTCCGCTTATTAATGTACACCTGGATATGCTTAACACGGGTGTTAAGCAGTTTTTGCAGGAAAGCGATGTGGATAAAGAAAACGTAATAGTAATTACCGAGCTTACCCTGCAAGCCCTAAAGGAACGTAACGCCGACGAAACGGCTGAAATTGATGAAAAAGACTTTTTGGAGCGGGTTGATATTTTATGTTCATTAGGGCAAACGGTACTGATATCAAACTTCCATGAGTATTACAAGCTGGTGGCCTATCTGTCAAAAATAACCAAACTTAAAATGGGTGTTGTTTTAGGCTACCCAAACCTGGAATATATCTTCTCGGAAGAGCATTACGGCGATTTACCGGGCGGTATTTTAGAATCATTCGCCACCCTGTTTAGCCGCAAGGTAAAATTATTTATATACCCAACCCTGCGCGATGGAATAATATGGAACTGTCTGCGTTTTCATCCCCCTGCGCATTTAATTGACCTTTACCGCTATTTAATTGCCAACAATAAAATTGAGGATATAAGGCATTATAACGAAAGCAATCTTCATGTTGAAACTGACAAAGTACTGGAACTAATAAAACAGGGTGCCGACGGCTGGGAAGAATATGTACCTGCCGAAGTAGCCGCCATGATCAAAGAACGCTGTTTGTTTGGTTATCCTTGCGAGATTGAGCAACCTCAGCAAGAAAGCTCCGAACAGCAACAAATAGATTATTAACTCCGCATGTATTGCACCTACGGAGCAATCTCATATATAAATATTTTTCAACCGACATTTTGCTCCTAACAGAGCATGGAAAATATTAGTTATCAGACTGCATTTTTAGTATTGCACCTACGGAGCAATTTCATTATAAATATTTTCAACCGACATTTTGCTCCTAACGGAGCATGGAAGTATTAGTTATCAGACTGCATTTTTAGTATTGCACCTATGGAGCAATTTTCATTATAAAATATTTTTTAACCGACATTTTGCTACCACCGGAGCATGGAAATATTGGTTATCAAATTGAATATTTTATGTATTGCACCTATGGAGCAACTTCATTATAAAATATTTTTCACCCTACACTTGCTCCTAACGAAGCATGAAAGTATTATTTGTTAAATTACATGATATATACTAAAAAAGTAGTCCCATAGGGACTAAATATCGGTAGACCTCGAAATGCAATTGAATGTGCTCCGTAGGTGCACAACATTAAACCCCATCCAATAACGAGATCAAATTTTTAATAGATGCCTCCGTCATTTCTTTGCGCGTATAAGCAGCGGCGGTACCAATATGCGGCGTTATTAACAGATTAGGTATACCAGTTATTGTGGTATCATTTAAAGGTTCTGGGTCAGTAACATCAAGTGCCGCGCTGCCAATAAGGCCTGCTTTTAAATACTCATACAGTTTAGCATTATTAATTACCCTGCCCCTGGCTACGTTTACCAGTATGGCAGTTTTTTTCATCAGCTTAAATTCCGGTTCGTCAATATAATTAACGGTATCTTCTTTTAAAGGAAGATGTATGGATATAATATCGCTTCGCTTTAATAATTCTTGCTTAGTACAATACTCCCATTCGTTTTTATGATCGCTGTTGGCGGTATATATCACATTACAATCAAAAGCTTTAAGCATGGAAGCCAGTTTAACGCCAATTTTGCCCATGCCTATAATTCCCCAGGTTTTACGGTACAGGTTATCGCCCATGTAAAGCGTTAATCCCTCGGTGTTCCATTTGCCATCTCTAACATAATCTCCTGATGTTTTTATATTGCGTATGCAGCTTAGGCCCAAAGCCAAAGCCAGTTCGGCAGTTGAGTATACATGCTCATCATAAATACCAACAACTTTTATACCTTTTGATGCCAGAAAGGGTTTATCCATATAATCCTGCCCGGTACCATAGCTTGATATGGCTTTCACTTTAAAGTCGTCATCAAATAACCTGCTATTAATTTTAACGGTATGCGTGGTTATTACACCATCATAAGTTTTAAATACTTTGCGTAAGGCTTCGTCAGTTATATTGCCTGGCTGGGGCCAGTAATCAATCTGCAGGTCGCTGAATTTATGTCGTACATCCTCTAAAAAAGGCAATTTAGTGTTGCAAAATATCTTATAATTATTCACGAATAGCTGGTATTTAAGTTGATAAACCTATCAATTTTTGATGGTAACGAAAAAAATATCTTCATAAACCTAACTTGAGTTTAAAATTTCCGGAAGTTGTGTAACTTCATACTGCCAATTAAAAAACCAATGAAACTATTTAAACTATTTATAGCATTATTTTTTTGTGCTTTATCATCAACTGCGTTTGCGCAAAAGCTTGCCGAACCAATACTTTTATGGCCCGACGGGGCACCGGGTGCTACGGGTACCAGTGACGAAGATAAACCTGCGGTAATCCCTTTTATACCCGATGCAGCAAAGCGTAATGGTGCTGCAATATTGGTTGTACCAGGCGGCGGCTTCACCATTCGCGCAGTTGACCACGAGGGCGTTTTGGTTGCCCAATGGCTTAAAGCACATGGTATTACCGCATTTTTATTACGATATAGATTAAGGCCGCTGTATAACAGTAAAGATTGGCTGGCCGACGGGCAACGGGCCATGCAATATATCAGGGCACACGCTGCCGAATACCATATTGCTGCTGATAGGGTTGGCGCGGTTGGGTTTTCGGCAGGTTCAACGCTGATTGCCGATATAGCCTTGAATAATACTCCTGCGCAGGCAAATGCGACAGATCCATTAGATAAACAATCCTCAAAACCTAACTTTATAATTCTGTCTTATGGTTCAACCCGGATTCCTGCCAACGTTGATGCGGCCGCATTAGCAACTTATCCGCCAACGTTTATGTATGGCACTGTTGAGGACCGTGGCAGCCAAACCGGTATGCTGGACATGTACACGCGCCTTTATCGTGCAAATGTACCTGTTGAGGCACATTTTTTCAGGAACGGGATACATGGAACCGGCTTTGGATTAGGTGACCCAATACTGGGCCAATGGACCACGCTGTTACATAACTGGCTAACTGAAGGCGGTTTTTTAACACCTAAACCACAGATACAATTAGATGGCGTAGTTAAATTAGATGGAAAACCCCTGCTTGATGGCATGGTAATACTTACGCCCATGGATAATAAAAATGCACCGGAAGTTACCGTATTTATCAGAAACACGGGCACGGGCGAACTGGGCAGATTTTCGGTACCTAAAAATCAGGGGCCGGTAGAAGGTAAATATAAGGTTGAGGTAAGGCAGGATGCTACCCGCTGGGCCAGTAACTCGCGCGAGCCTTTAATGATCGCCATGACCGAAAAGCAAAACCGGGGTACACTTACCGATGCCGACAGAAAAGAATGGGGAGAATACCTGCGCAAACGCAATCTTTCGCCAAGTATTGATAATCAGCGTGTTTATTCCCACAAACATCCTAAGGATAAGAATAATTATATTGTTGATATTAAAAATGGCAAAGAAATATTGATTGAAGTGTTTAATAAATAAACCAATATTTTTTACTAATCAATATTTATTTAAACTTTTCGTTATAAAGACTTAACTTTACGCTATTATTGGGTATGGCTTTACCTATCCTGTTTTACTAAAAACAGCATCTTTATTGTGGCCAACAATTATTTTGCTTCGGTTATATGGTAAGCCTGCCCGATAATATTTTTTTCAACCCGACCGCCCCGTCATTACAATAACTATATTAACGATGGTATTGGTTTACACTTTGAATGAAGTAGTACTTATTTTATCAATTTATACCTTCTCTTCTAATTACTGTATTACCCATATATATTTTCGAGCAACTTTTTTGCGACCATAGGATTAAACTTCTCCCTGGCATATTGTTTGGCATTTGCCGCCCTTAGTCGGATAAATTCAGGATCTTTAATAATTTTAATAACTGCTTCGGCTGCAGCTTTATAATTTTTGTTAGGTACCAAAAAAGCCTGGCGGCCACCATCCGTTATTTCGGCAGGACCGCCGCAATCAGATGTAACCAGTGGGACACCATAACTTATTGCTTCAAGGCATATCATTGAAAATGATTCGGATTCAGACAGATTGAGCACTACGTCCGCGTTTTTCATTGCCTCTTCCACTTTGTTGGTAGGATCATTAAAAACAATGTTCGACGCTACGTTCAGTTCGGTTGCCAACTCCTGCAATCCACGTTTAAAATCGTCTTGCACAGCACCATTGCTCCCACCAATAAAAGTCAGCCGCACTTGAGGATAAACACGAATCACCTCGGCCAGGGCATATATTGCCCATTGCTGACCCTTTCCATGCATATAATTGCCAAGGTATAATATATTTAGTTTTCCGGGGTGGCACAACCCTTGCCAGGGCAGTAGCTTTTCGCTGATAAACGTTGTGTAAACTACTACCGATTGTTTAGGATTGTTAATGTCTTTTTGCACCGCATTAGAAACGCAAATAATATTGTTTGCAAATCTGCATACCAACATTGCAAACACC
>JAICMD010000329.1 GCA_025929405.1 Mucilaginibacter sp.
CCACTCGCCAATAGGTTTAATAATAGAAGCGGCTTTTTTTGATGGTATAAGGTCATACAACGATGCCAGCTTACGGTCGCCATCCTTACCTGCCTTCGCATCAGGGTGCCTGTCGTCATCTAATATCTGATATTCAAGCCCCACGGTGGTACGTTGAGGAGTTTGCAATTCCTTTACAAAATATTTTACACCGCCGTTAGCTACTTCAGTTAATTTGAAATCAAATTTAAGTATAAATGCACTATATTCTTTTTCGGTTACAATATCGCCGCCAATACCTGCTCCTCTGCCTGCTCCTTTACTGGTAGATAAAACACCATTTTGCATGTACCAGCCTCTTGCCGGAAACTTATCTTTCATGGCTCCGCGCCAGCCATCGCTGGTTTTGCCATCCCATAACAAGGTATACCCTTCTTTCTTTTCCTCTTTTGATAGTGTGTTAACAGGCTGATCCTGCTTGGTGCTGTGATTTACATTGGCCTTAAACGCAGTAAAGGCAATTGTAAGAATTAAAAGTGTGCTAAAAATTTTCATGGTTTGTAAATTGGTTTTTGTATTGATTAATTGCGGTCTACAACCTTATTGCAATCGATTGCAATATAATTATTTTTTCAACTATTTATGTTCAATGATTTTTTTTTTGAAAATAAGATTAAAGGCATACTTGCCCTATTAATAAATTACAAAAGACCGGTTGATTATTTAAGATTAATTGGTTAGCAAAACTAACAAAAAAACACCGGCATTAGCATATAAAAATATCGGAGAATATTATGCCATTAACAACTTAATGGTAAAGGTAGTGCCTTGTTGTTCAACGCTTTCAACACCAATTTCGCCGCCATGTTTTTTTATTATCTGGCGCACAATGCTTAAACCCAGGCCCACTGATTCTT
Source organism: Mucilaginibacter sp. (assembly GCA_025929405.1). Lineage (GTDB taxonomy): Bacteria > Bacteroidota > Bacteroidia > Sphingobacteriales > Sphingobacteriaceae > Mucilaginibacter. The sequence goes on from JAICMD010000329.1 coordinate 897, forward strand.
CGCCACGTACACCCCGCCGGCTGGCTTTTGAAAAACGATCAAATATAAACGGTAAAAGATCGCGGGGTATGCCCATGCCAAAATCGCGCACATTAATAACTACCTGCGAAGCAAGCGTACGCAATGATATTTCTACATTGCTATCACCAGAAAATTTAACTGCGTTGCTGATAAGGTTATCCATTACACGCTGCATTTTTTCGCAGTTTATATTACTGTATACATGTTCAGCAGTACCGTTGTATGATATATTAACCCGTTTATTGCTCTGTTTCCTCCATTCGTCGGCCACGGTGCGTAAAAACTGGTTAATTTCGGTAGTTTCTACATCAAATTCGTTTATTTCGTTATGCGCGGTTTCAAGCAGGTCATTTATAATTGAGGCAGCCTTATCACATGCTGATTTTATCATCTGCAGGTTTTCGCGGTTATCATCGTTAATTTCTTCATCATCCTCCATAACCATTGCCAGTGTTTTAATGGCCGCAAGGGGATTACGCAAATCATGGGCAACTATACCTAATATTTCATTTTTAATAACACCTGCGGTTTCTATTTCCAGATTTTTTTCTTCAATGGCCTTTAGCTTTAAAAAATTATCTGACCGGTATGAATAAGCATATCTTGATATTGAAAGAAATACCAGCAGCAGCACCAAGGATGCCATATTGTTCATGAAAATTTCATTAAATCCGGTTTGGTAATAAGGCAATATGAAAGCAAAACCTATGCCGGTTACTATGGCTAAAAACAAGGTTTCAAAATATTCAAACGTAAAAAAAACACCTGTAACAACAATTCCCATAAAATACATTACCATGGTATTTCGCGGATTTTCAACCACAAAAAATGATGACCTCATGGTTGATATCATGGTGTAAAGGCCAAAAGCTATTACAAAGCCCTGTAAAATATAAAGCCGGTTTTTATAGTAATCAAAATTGCGGATAAGATACAGGCTCATTAAATAAGTTATGGGCGTAGCGGCTAATGACAGCCAATTGGCGGCGTCATAATCATCAATATGATTTATTGAACCTATGGGCGAATTTTGAATAGCTACAAACAGCCTTAAAAACAAGCTCAATGCAAACCATACAGCACTTAAAACCTTAACAGAATGTAAGTTTTGAATAATGTAAAAACTCCTGAAGGCCGACCGATAAGGTAGATCGATGCTAGTAAAAAAGTGTACCCGCATTAAATATATTATAATTTGAGACGCGTAAATATAAACAATACAACCATCACAATTATATCTTTAAATAAATATATCAGGCTAAAAAATAATATTTATTTATTCCTTTTTATCATACAATACTATTGTTTAAAATAATTAATTATGCCTTTATTTAATTATTTTGGCGGTTTGAAATTTTATCCCACTCCACCTTATAATTATGACTTATTGTTTAGGAATTAAAGTTAAAGAAGGACTTTTGGCCATTGCAGATACCCGTATAACATCAGGTACTGACACTACTGTAAAAAAGAAAATATCTATAGAACAAAAAGACGGTTTTTCGCTTTTTATCATGACCAGTGGCCTGCGCTCGACCCGTGATAAGGCCATTGTTTATTTTAATGAGTTATTAGAAACTACCGAGTTTAATAAATTGTATAAAGCCGTAAACGCCTTTGGCGAACAGGTAAAACGCGTTGCCAATGAAGATAAGGCCTCGCTTGAAAAAGCCGGATTTAATTTTGATCTGCATACCATAATTGGCGGGCAGTTAAGGGATGACCATGAACATAAACTTTTTTTGCTATATCCCGAAGGTAACTGGGTTGAG
>JAICMD010000083.1 GCA_025929405.1 Mucilaginibacter sp.
AACGATCAATTGGCAATTTGGATTAGTTATTTGAATTATGGCCGACTCCGTAGGAGTCAAATATCTGTAGCAAAACGAGTAATAGAATTTGCGTGCCGTAGGTACGCTACCTGTTTCGCACCTACGGAGCGGATGGCCCCTTATGATATTTTTTCTATAGTTATTTAAACCTGAAGTTATATATGGAATTAATTGGCAACTTGGAATAATTACTTATATAAGTCTCCCGCTTTCTCAGCAGATAATTTGATGCCCTTTATCATTGCCGAGCTAAAACCGTTATGTTCCATCTCATTTAAACCCGCTATGGTACAGCCTTTTGGCGAGGTTACCTTATCTATTTCTTTTTCAGGGTGCGAAGCCAGTTTTAATAACAGATCGGCAGCGCCCTTAGCCGTTTGAGCGGCCATTTGCAGCGCATCATGCGCGTGGAATCCAATTTCGGTACCACCTTGCGAAGCCGCACGTACGGCACGTAAAAAGAAGGCCACCCCACAGGCACAAAGTGCGGTAGCGGCAGTCATCAGGTCCTCATTTATCTGTATGGTTACACCAACCGTATCAAATAATGATTTTACCAATGCAACGTTTTCATCCGTTCCGGTATCTGTAGCCAGGCAGGTCATTGATTCGCCAATAGATATAGCAGTATTAGGCATGGCACGCACTACTTGCACATCCAGGGCTAATTGCCGGCGTATATCGGCACAACTAACACCTGATATTACTGATATCAGCAACTGGCTTCCGGGCTTTATAGCAGGCTTAATTTCGGCTAATAATTTATTTAACTGCTGTGGCAGTACAGCCAAAACTATAATAGTAGCATTGCTTACCGCTTTGGCATTATCAGTAGTTACCTGGTAACCGTTTGCGGCATGCTCGGCCAGTGGCGCCATACTGCGGCGGGTTAAGGTAATTTGCTGCGGCTGGTATATGCCCGCTTTAACCAATCCTTTAGCCAAAGCTAAACCCATGTTACCCGTGCCTAAAATGGCAATATGTTGTTGTGTGCTCATATACTTTTACTTAAACGTGTGCCAAATGGCTGTTTATTTTTTAATTGCGATAATTCATCCGACCGGCCTATAATAACCGCTTTAACACCGCATGATATGGCGGTAAACGCGTTATCCAGTTTGGGCAGCATGCCGCTATGTATAATTTGTTTCAATTTTAATTCTTCATACCGTACAGGGTCAATATCCCTAATGATAGATTCTTCATCATTAATATCCATCAAAACACCTTTCTTTTCAAAGCAATACACTAAAGTAGTGCTGTAAAGCTTTGCTAAAGATACCGCCAAAGCCGAGGCGATGGTATCGGCATTGGTATTTAATAACTGCCCCTCGCCATCGTGCGTTATCGCACAAAAAACAGGGGTAAAGCCCGCTTCCATTAACCGGCTGATGTTTTGCGGATCAATGGACTTTTCATCAATATCGCCAACAAAACCATAATCAATAGTTTTAACCGGGCGCTTTTTAGTACGGATAAAATTGCCGTCGGCACCGGTTAATCCAATAGCATTATTACCGAACCGCTGCAATTGCGCTACGATATTTTTATTGATCAGCCCGCCATAAACCATGGTAACCACGCGTAAAGTTTCAATATCCGTAATGCGTCGGCCATCAACCAGTTTAGCTTCAATGCCTAAAGTTTCTGATAGTTGGGTAGCTACCTTGCCACCGCCATGCACCAATATCTTATAGCCTTCAAGCGCTGTAAAATCCTTTAAAAAATGATACAGGTTTTCGGAGTTATCAATTACGTTGCCGCCTATTTTAATAATATGCAGGGGTGTCATGCTTAGTGGTTTATTATTTGCATGCTAAAATAAATAAATCCTGACGAATTGCAGGTTTAAACTGCGATTAATGCATCTGCCTGAAACACTTTGTTGTAAAACAAGTTGTAACATAAATCAAACGGGTTTAAGATTTTAATTAATTACAAAACGTTAAGTTTATAGCACATAACTTCATCAATGGATCAAAAAAATACTGCCCGGCCCCGCATTGTAATTATTGGCGGCGGCTTCGCCGGGTTACAATTAGCTAAAAAACTAAAGGATGCCCCGGTTGATATTTTAATGCTGGATAAACATAACTATCATACCTTTCAGCCTTTGCTTTACCAGGTAGCAATGGGCGCTATTCCGGCTGATTCTATAGTTTTTCCAATCCGCAGAATATTTACCCATCAGGATAATTTTAGCTTTAACCTGGCTTATGTTGAAAATATTAATGCTGATAAAAACACGGTAACTACTAACATCGGCGAAATAAGCTACGATTATCTGGTAGTAGCTACAGGATCAGATACCAACTTCTTCGGCAATAAAGAGCTGGAAACCTGCACCATGCCGATGAAGAACATGCCCGAAGCATTAAATCTGCGCACTTTAATACTACAACACCTGGAAAAGGCCATCATCACTAAAGATGAAGCTGAAAAAGATGCTTTGATGACCTTTGTAGTAGTAGGCGGCGGGCCGACAGGAGTTGAACTATCGGGCGCGTTAGCCGAGATGCGCCAGCTAATCCTGATGAAAGATTACCACGGCCTGAGCAAACATGATATGAAGGTTTATCTGGTTGAAGGTAAGGACAGACTATTAGCTGCCATGTCTGACGGTGCATCGCGAAAAGCCAAGCAATACTTAACGGCCAATGATGTCATTATCTATAATAGTGTACATGTGGAAAGCTATGATGGGTTAAACCTAAAAATAGATGACGGCATGACGCTTAAAACCCGCAATGTTTTCTGGGCGGCAGGAGTAATGGGAGAGGTACCCGAGGGGATGACCGCCGCTGCCTTAACAAGAGGGTCAAGAATACAAACAGACGAAATTAATCGTGTTAAAGGCTACCAGAATGTATTTGCCATAGGCGATGTGGCAGCTATTATTAACGAGGACTACCCAAATGGTCACCCTGGTGTGGCGCCTGTAGCCATTCAACAAGGTGCTTGGTTGGCTAAAAACCTGATGCACTTAATAAACGGCGAACCTACCGAACCATTTAAATATCATGATAAGGGTACGCTGGCTACCATAGGGCGCAATAAGGCTGTGGCTGATATCGGCAAATTGCATTTTCAGGGATTTTTTGCGTGGTTACTGTGGGGATTTGTACATATTATGTCGTTAGCGGGGTTTTCAAACAAAACCTCAGTGTTTTTAACCTGGGCCATTAATTATTTTACAAAGAACAGCGATAACCGTTTAATCATCCGCAACTTTAACCGCAAAACCCGGATGGTTGAACCCGAACGATAAATTAGAAGATACGAATGGACCTGTTCAGGCTAATTGCTTTATTGGTTATAGTAAGCTCAATATGTGCCTATATTAATGCCCGTTTTATAAAACTGCCGGGTACCATAGGCATCATGACCATTGCAATTGCCTTATCCATTATCATCCTCATTATTGATGGTTTAAACCCGGGGGTTGCCAATTATCTTACTGCCTTAGCCAAGAACATTAACTTTACCAGTACGGTACTCAATATTATGCTGGGTTTTCTGCTGTTTTCAAGCTCCTTTAACCTGAATACCAAAAGACTGAAGAGAGAGATGCGCCCGGTGTTTATCCTGAGTACAATCGGGGTAATTATTTCCACTGCCGTATTCGGAGGACTGTTTTATGTAATAGCATCATTATTCAAGATAAACATACCTATACTTTACTGCTTTTTATTTGGTGCCTTAATATCACCAACTGATCCTGTTGCGGTGGGCGCAATTATTAAAGGTTCAAAGCTATCTGTACATCTCGAAACTATCATATCCGGCGAATCTTTATTTAATGATGGTATTGGGTTGGTGTTGTTTGTTACCATACTTGAAATTATACGGTCGGGGAAAAATAATATTAATGTTGGCGATACCTTGCTGTTGTTTGTACAAGAGGTATTTGGCGGTATAGTTTTAGGATTAGTGCTGGGATATATTGCCTACATACTTATGAAAACTATTAAGGATTTTCAAACGATAGTATTGGTTTCGTTAGGATTGGTGATGAGTATATCTGTGTTAGCTACCCTTTTAGACTTATCTATTCCGCTGGCGGTAGTATGTGCTGGCCTGTTTGCCGGGGATAAAAGCATTAATACTGATTGGCGCGACCATTCGCACGAATCATTAGAAAAATTTTGGCTGCTGATAGACGAAATGCTGAACACCATTTTATTTGTAATGATAGGCCTGCAAATGGTTAACCTGCCTTTTTTAAATAATTACTGGCTAATTGGCAGCATAGCTATTGTGGTGATATTAATTGCCAGGTGGTTTAGCATTGTACTGCCCATTACTTTTTTAAGGCAGCCGCTTAAAATTACTTACAGCCATATTAATATACTTACCTGGGCCGGATTGCGCGGGGGAATTTCGATAGCGCTTGCTTTGTCGTTGCCCTATAGTCCATACCGGCATATTATATTGGCAGGGAGTTATTTTGTGGTGATATTTTCGGTAATAGTGCAGGGATTGACGCTTAATAAGCTGATCAATTTTTCGGTTAAACGAGAGAAGAAAACATAATTGCCATTGCGGTAAATTATTCCAATTCTTTAAATATAAACTGCTCATTATATTCTATTTCAAATAGCTCTAATAACTGTTTATATTCTTCAAGAAATGTCTTTTTGTTGTGATGCTCTTCCTGGTTTTCTATATAGTTTGCAACAGTATTTATTTGCGAGCGTGAATATGAAAATGCGCCATATCCTTCTTGCCATCTAAATAATCCGGGCATAAATTGTTGTTTGTTGATCCATTCTGATTAGTCGCTTTTTATCATGCGCATTAAATCAGATAAAGATTGATTTGGCCTCAACCCAAAGAATATATGTACATGATCGGGCATACTGTTTATGGCTATCATTTTATGTCCCTGGGTTTTTACAATGCCAGTAATATATTTGTGTAATGTATCTTTCCACGATGCTTGAATTACTGATTGCCGAAATTTTACAGCAAAAACGCATTGAATATGAATTTGAGAATAGGTATTAGGCATGTTTGTAATGTTATGCGCCTACGGCGCATATAAATATAACATTATTTTTTTTCTACCGATATTTTGCCCCGATGGGGCAGGCCAATATATTAAGAATTTAAATGAACAATAGCTCCATAGGAGCTTAATATCGGTAACTAAACACGAAAAACTTTTTGCTCCGTAGGTGCAGGCCAACCACAGACAAAATTTATAGATATTTTGTCCCAATGGGACAGGCCAATCCATTAAGAATTTAAATGATAATAACTCCGTAGGAGCTTAATGTCGGTAGCAAAACACGAAAACCCTTTTTGCTCCGTAGGTGCAGAATCAACCATGACAGAAATTTATAGATATTTTGTCCCGATGGGGTAGCCAATATATTAAGAATTTAAATGAACAATAGCTCTGTAGGAGCCTAATATCGGTACAAAACATGAAAAAGCTTTTTTGCTCCGTAGGTGCAGAACCAACTGTGGACAGAAATTTTATAGATATTTTCCTGAAGGGGCCGGCTAATCCTATTAACTTAAAAAAAAATGTACCTGGGATATAGCTAATTAAAAGCTTATGGAATTGTAGAATAAATTTGTGAAAATGTCAATAATAAACAGCTCCGTAGGAGCTTAATGTCGGTAACCAATAACTAAAAAGCTTTTTGCTCCGTAGGTGCAAAACTAACGCTAAGGACTATTTGATAGATTTCATATACTCAGCTATATCCTTATCGGTTGATAGCGGGCTGTTGCTCAAGTCACCAATAATATTCTCGCGTTCACGCTCAGATTTGTTTTGGCTTAGTTTCTTCTTGCCTTGTAATTCATCCACAATAATTTCAAAACCAACTATTCCTTTCAGCATATTTAGCTTAAAATCAGCAGGTAATGCTTCCCATTGCTTTAAATAATCAGCTTCGTAAAACTTGATGGTATGTTCAAGCAATTGCATTTTGGCATCATCATCCTCAATTAAACGGGCATTGCCATAGGCATGTACAGCAATATAGTTCCAGGTAGGTACGCTTAGTTCCTTTTCATAATGCTTTGGCGAAATATAAGCATGCGGCTCGGCGAATATTACTAATGGTTTGCTATTTACTATTTCTGCAACTTGCGGGTTTGCTTTGGCAAAATGCGATATCAAAACAATTTCTTCATCGCGTTGCGAAACTACAAAGGGCAGGTGAGTAGCCGACGGCAAATTATTATTAACCGTAACTAATGTTGCAAAACTATAACGCTGCATAAAACCAACAGCTTCCTGTTTATCGGTTATCTGAAACTGTTTTGGTGTATACATAATTACAAAGCTTCAAGCATTTGTTTTAAAACAGCTTGCGCGGCCCATACGCGGTTACCCGCTTCATGTACTACAAGCGAGTTTGGTCCGTCTAAAATCTCGGCAGAAAGCTCCAGATCACGTCTTACGGGCAGGCAATGCATTACTTTAGCATTGTTAGTTATCTTTAACCTGTCATTAGTTAGCATCCAGTTGCCGTTAACCTCGGGCATTTGTCCGTAAGGCTCATAGGCCGACCAGTTTTTTACGTAGATAAAATCGGCATCAGCCAAAGCTTCATCCTGATTATAAGTAATAGTAGTACCATTGGTAAAATCAGTGCTTAGTTCATAACCTTTAGGCTGCGTAATTACAAAATCAACATCAGCTTTGCACATCCATTCGGCAAATGAGTTTGGTACTGCTTGAGGCAGTGGTTTTATATGCGGCGCCCAGGTTAAAACAACTTTTGGGCGCGCTTTGGTTTTTAATTCTTCAATGGTTATTAAGTCGGCCAAACTTTGCAACGGGTGACGGGTAGCCGACTCCAAGCTTACAATAGGTATGCCGCAATATTCAACAAACTTGTTAAATATAACCTCGGTATAGTCCTCATTACGGTCTTTTAAACCAGGGAACGAACGCACACCAATAATATCCAGGTATTCGCCCATTACAGCAGCAGCCTCACGTATATGCTCAACGGTGGTACCGTTCATAACTACATTATCGCGTAATTCTAAAGCCCAGCCCTCTTTATCAATATTCAATACCATTACATTCATACCCAGGTTAAGCGCGGCTTTTTGGGTACTCATGCGCGTACGTAAACTCGGGTTTAAAAATACCAGGCCAAGCATTTTGTTTTTACCCAAATGCTGATAAGCAAAAGGATCTTTTTTTAATACCAACGCTTCAGCAACAATTGCTTTTAGGTCTGTTACGTCTTTTACTGATGTAAATTGTTTCATGGTATAATAGTTATGATAAAACGGTAGCAGGCTTTAACACTTGTGTAAATGCTTCTAAAAACTGGTCGGCGTGTGCTTTTGTTAAATTAAGCGCAGGCAATAATCTTATCACATTTGGTTTAGCTTCGCCGGTAAAAATATGGTGCTTAAATAGCAGGTCCTTTTTAGCATGGGCAAACTCAGCAGGCATATCAATGCCAATCATCAGGCCACGGCCACGCACTTCTTTAACTTCTTTAAACTTTTTAAGTTCATTTATTAAGTAGCCGCCAACTTCGGCAGCATTTTGCATCAGGTTGTCCTGCTCAATAACTTCCAATACGGCTAAAGCAGCGGCACAAGCCAAATGGTTACCACCAAAAGTAGTACCCAGCATACCGAACGAGGCTTGAAATTTAGGCGCAATGCTTATGGCCCCGATAGGAAAGCCGTTGCCCATGCCTTTGGCCATAGTATATATATCAGCATTAACACCGGCAAAATCCTGCGAATAAAACTTACCTGTACGGCCATAACCGCATTGCACGCCATCAGCAATAAATACTGCGTCGTATTTATCGCAAAGCGATCTTATTTTTTGCAGCATACATTCAGAAGCAACCTGTATACCACCAACGCCCTGTATGCCTTCAATAACTACGGCTGATATATCTTCATTTTGCAGAAATGCCTGCTCTAAAGCAGCTTCATCATTAAAAGGAACTCTTATCACATTATCCGTTTCATTTATAGGAGCCACAATTTTAGGGTTATCAGTTACGGATACCGCCAATGATGTACGGCCATGAAAAGCACCGGTAAAAGCAACTACTTTCTTTCTGCCGTTATGAAAAGAAGCCAGTTTTAAAGCATTTTCAATAGCCTCGGCACCTGAGTTAACCAGGAATAGTTGGTAATCTTGTTTACCGCTTACTTTGCCAAGCTTCTCGGCCAGTTGTTGCTGCAAGGGTATCTCTATTGAGTTTGAATAAAAACCAATTTTATGTAATTGATCTTCTAAACGGGTTACGTAATGGGGGTGGGTATGGCCTATTGAAATAACGGCGTGGCCGCCATACAGGTCCAAATACTCGGTTCCTTTATCATCAAAAACATTGCTGCCAACACCTTTTACTATATTGATAGCGTTAATCGGATATACATTAAAAAGTTTCATGTCGTTAATTTTAATACTTAAATAAATTGAGTTACGCTGATGTGGCTGTCGGATTAAAATCCTGTCGCCTTAAGTCGCAATCCCGCGCGTTCATCAAGGCCAAACAGCAGATTCATGTTTTGAACTGCCTGACCGGACGCGCCTTTAAGTAAATTATCCAAGATTCTGATAATAAATAACTTATTATCATATTTTTTAACCTGTAAAAACACTTTATTGGTATTTACTACTTGTTTCAGGTCGATGTTCCTGCTGGTTACATGGGTAAACGGATGACCATCATAATAATCCTGGTAAAGCTTTAATGCTTCTTCTTCGGATATACCACTTTCGGTATATACCGATGCAAAAATCCCCCTGGTAAAATCTCCCCGGTAGGGAATAAAATTAAGCGTTTGGCTAAAACCAGGCTGAAGTTGTTTTAACGACTGGCCGATCTCGTTTAAATGCTGATGATTAAAAGCCTTATAAACCGAAAGGTTATCATTACGCCAGGTAAAATGCGAGGTAGGTGATAAGCTTTGCCCTGCACCGGTTGAACCTGTAGTTGCCGAAACATGCACCTCATTATTCAACAAACCTTTGGCTGTTAGTGGCAACAGTGCTAATTGAATAGTGGTAGCAAAACAACCGGGGTTTGCTACGTTTTGTGCCAATTTAATAGCCTCCCTGTTTAATTCAGGTAGTCCGTAAACAAAATTTTTACTTTTTAATTTTGAATTTTGACTTAACCTAAAGTCTTGGCTCAAGTCAATTATTTTAACCGAATCTGGTATGGCATTAGCTTCTAAAAACTTTTTGGCATCGCCGTGGCCAACGCATAAAAACAGCACATCAATATCGGTTCGCAGTTCGCTGATAAATTTAAGGTCGGTATCGCCAAAAAGGTCGGTATGTACCTCATAAATATAATTACCCGCATTGCTATTGCTATGCACAAAAGTTAGGTCAACATCAGGGTGGTTAACCAAAATGCGCAGCATTTCGCCGCCGGTATAACCTGCACCACCAATAATTCCTGCTTTGATCTTTGCCATTAACTTAAACTTAGTTTGTATAAATAAAATTCTTCATCGGGTGGTTGTTTAATAAAACCAATTCCCTCGTAAAGACTTTGCGCTGTATAATTATCAACAGCCGTTTCTAACTGGATAAAACGCGAGCCATTCGCTTTGGCAAAATCAGCAGCTTGTTTTATCAATTTTTCGCCAATGCCTTGTTTACGATAATCAGCATCAACAAACAGATCATTCAATATCCAATTCTTTTCTGCTCTGCCCGATGAGTATTTGGGATATAATTGTGTAAACCCAACTGCGCCTTCGCCATTCATTGCTACATATATTACCGACTCGTTGTTATCAAGTCTTTCCCGTATAAACCGCTCTGCTAATGCAATGTCCGATTCTTTTTTATAAAACACCCTGTATTGGTCAAAAAGGTTAATAACCAATTGCCACTCATGGGGTTGTATTTTTTTAATTTCAATCGGCATCATCGTACCAATACTATTCCTGGCTGTTAACCTTGTGATATATCATCACCTGGTTGCCAAATATTTTTGAAAAGCCTTTAACATCTTCACCGCTCCATGAGTTGTTCATCTCGCCATAGCTGCCAAACTTGTTCGACATCAGGTCATGATCCGACTCAATACCTACTACCTGGAAACGGTATGGCTGTAATTGTACAAATACTTTACCGCTTACGTTTTTCTGCGTGTCGGTTAAAAAGGCTTCCATATTGCGCATAATAGGGTCGTGAAACTGCCCTTCGTGCAGCCAATTGCCATAGAACATAGAAAGCTGATCTTTCCAGGTTAGCTGCCATTTGGTTAGCGTATGTTTCTCTAACGTATGGTGTGCTTTAATGATAACCATAGGCGCGGCGGCCTCAAAGCCAACACGACCCTTAATACCTATAATGGTATCGCCAACGTGTATATCCCTGCCAACACCATAAGGCTGAGCTATAGCCTGCAAAGCTTGTATAGCCAGGGTAGGGTGGTCATATTTTTTTCCGTCGATACCGGTTAACTCGCCTTTTTCAAAAGTAAGCTCAATGTTTCTTTCGCCCGATTCGGTTACTTGTGTAGGCCATGCTTCTTCTGGCAAACCTAAGTTTGAGGTCAAGGTTTCCTTACCACCAACAGAAGTACCCCAGATACCTTTGTTAATAGAGTATTTAGCTTTCTCGAAATTCATCTCAACACCATGCTTTTTCAGGTATTCAATTTCTTCTTCGCGGCTTAATTTCAAATCACGGATAGGAGTGATAATGCCCACATCAGGGATAAGGATGTTAAATATCATATCAAACCTAACCTGGTCATTACCGGCACCGGTACTGCCATGGGCAACAAACTCGGCACCTATCTCTTTAGCGTAGTTGGCAATGGCAGTAGCCTGGCTAACGCGCTCGGCACTTACCGAAAGGGGGTAGGTGTTGTTTTTTAATACATTACCATATATCAGATAGCGTACGCAGGTATTGTAAAAGTTTTTAGTTTCATCAACCACATGGTGCGATGTTACGCCCATTTCATAAGCACGTTTTTCAACGGTCTTTAATTCTTCGTCGCTAAAACCACCAGTATTTACAATAACCGAATGAACTTCATAACCTAAGTCGCGGGTTAGGTAAATACAACAAAATGAGGTATCTAAACCTCCGCTATACGCTAATACTACTTTTTTTTTCATAAGCTGAAAGCAGAAAGCAAAAAGACCAAAGCTCTTACTCTCTAAGTTTTTTAATTAAGCCAATTAACATGGCTTTTACTTCGTTAATTAATTTGTTTGTTATATTATATAAATCTTCTTCGATATAAGACAAATCTTTACTCAGAAGACAACTGTATTCTAATTCATGTGCAGACCCTAAGGCAGTATCTAAAAAGTGTGCGAAATCTTTTTCAGTAAATCTGCCGCTTCCCTCTACAATATTTAAGGGTATTGAATAAGCAGCACGTTTTGTTTGACATAATAAATCAAACTGTTCATTTTTTGGAAATTTAGGCAATATGTTCTTGTACACAAACAGCGTTAGTTCGTGTGATTTTTTCCATACCTCTAATTTCTTATAATCTCTCATTTTATAAAGCTTTCAGCTTTAGTCTTTCTGCTTTTAGCTTCAATTAAAATATTTTTAAATCCTGTCCAAAGCTTTTTATTGCACCTTCAATGCGTTCAAGTAAGGTTGCTTTGTGGGTAATTTCATTAAGCTTTTGCTGGCTGTCCTTTTCCGGTTCCGCTGCTTTTTCAGCCGGATCATATAACATTGCTGTGCAAAGACAATTTTTGCGTTCTTTCATGGTCAATATGTCAAAATTAACGCAGCTTTTGCAGCCTTTCCAAAAATCTTCATCCTGGGTAAGTTCCGAATAGGTAACCGGTTCGTAACCCAACTCGGAATTTATTTTCATTACGG
>JAICMD010000165.1 GCA_025929405.1 Mucilaginibacter sp.
TATATCAGGCGTGGCGGGCTATATCTCGCACCAGTTAAAAAGATGCATTGAAAATACCAGTCAATTCATTTTACTGGTTGAATGGGAAAAATTAACCGACCATACCGAAGGTTTCAGGCAATCAAAAGAATATCAGCAATGGAAAGCGCTATTACATCATTTTTATAGCCCCTTTCCTACTGTTGAACATTATGAAAATATCTGATTTAAGAAAAGATCAGATCTAACAATAAAAATAAAAATATGTTACACGATCCCAACCGAGTCTACGTTTTTGATACCACGCTGCGCGATGGCGAGCAGGTACCGGGTTGCCAGTTGACAACCCCCGAAAAAATCGAAATAGCCCGTGAGCTTGAGGCACTGGGCGTGGACATAATTGAAGCCGGTTTCCCGATATCAAGCCCCGGCGATTTCCAAAGTGTTGTGGAGATATCCAAAGCGGTAAAAACCCCTACCGTTTGCGCACTTACCCGCGCCAACAAAGGTGATATTGACGCCGCGGTTGAAGCGTTAAAATATGCCAAACATCCCCGCATACATACCGGCATCGGCTCATCAGATATGCATATCAAACATAAATTTAACAGCACCCGTGAAGAAATATTGGAGCGCGCTGTTGAAGCAGTAAAATATGCCAAAAAATCTGTTGAAGACATTGAGTTTTACGCCGAAGATGCCGGTCGCGCGGATATTGAATACTTAGCCAAAATGGTTGAGGCAGTAATTGCTGCCGGTGCAACCGTGGTAAACATACCTGACACCAATGGCTACTGCCTGCCCGACCAGTATGGCAGCAAGATCAGGTTCCTGAAAGAGAATGTAAAGAACATCAATAAGGCGATAATTTCCGTGCATTGCCATAACGACCTGGGTTTAGCTACGGCTAACTCGGTTGCAGGTTTGCAAAACGGAGCACGCCAAATTGAAGGCACTATAAATGGTATTGGCGAACGCGCCGGAAATACCTCGATTGAAGAAGTGGTAATGATTCTTAAAACCCACCAGAGTTTAGGTTTACATACCAACATCAACAGTAAAAACTTTTACGAGCTTAGCCGTATGGTAAGCACGCAAATGCGTATGCCGGTACAGCCAAACAAGGCTATTGTAGGCAGCAACGCGTTCGCGCACAGCTCAGGCATTCATCAGGACGGATTTTTGAAGATGCGTGAAAATTACGAGATCATTCGCCCTGAGGATGTAGGCTTTCCAAGTGCAACCATCGTGCTTACCGCGCGCAGCGGCAGGCACGCATTAAAGTTCCATTTGGAGCGTTTAGGTTATAACCTGAGCAAAGAAGAATTGGCTGACGCTTACCAGCGTTTTTTAACCCTGGCCGACAGCAAATTAGATATTAATGACGAGGACCTTACTTTGTTAATGGCGACAGAAAAGGTAAACAGTTAATTAAAACCTCTCCTGAATCCTCTCCAAAGGAGAGGACTTGCAAAGCAAAGCTCCCTCTCCTTTGGAGAGAGGGTTGGGGTGAGGCCAAATAGATATATAACAGTAATAATAAGATGAGCAAAACATTATTTGATAAGGTGTGGGACGCGCACGTGGTACGTAAGATAGAAGGCGGCCCGGATGTGCTTTTTATAGACAGGCACCTTATCCACGAAGTTACAAGCCCTGTAGCATTTTTAGGCTTAAAAAACAGGGGAACAAAGGTATTATACCCTAACCGTACATTTGCTACGGCCGACCACAACACGCCTACTATTAACCAGGACAAACCTGTGGCCGATCCGCTTTCGGCCAACCAGTTAAAAGCATTGGAAGCTAATGCTAAAGAGCATGGCATCAGCCACTGGGGCTTAGGCCACCAAAAAAATGGTATTGTACACGTTGTAGGTCCTGAGTATGGTATTACCCAGCCTGGCGCAACCATTGTTTGCGGCGACTCGCACACTTCTACGCACGGTGCATTTGGTGCTATCGCATTCGGTATAGGTACATCAGAAGTTGAGATGGTACTTTCTACCCAATGCATTATGCAGCCAAAACCTAAAAAAATGCGCATTAACGTTAATGGCAAATTAGGTTTGGGTGTTACGCCTAAGGATGTGGCGCTGTTCATTATATCGCAGTTAACAACATCAGGTGCTACTGGTTATTTTGTAGAGTATGCCGGTGATGTTTTTGAAAACATGACCATGGAGGGCCGTATGACTGTTTGTAACCTGAGCATTGAGATGGGTGCACGCGGTGGTATGATTGCTCCGGATGAAACTACTATCAACTATGTTAAAGGCCGTGAGTTTACGCCTAAAGGCGAAGCCTGGGATAAAGCATTAGCTTATTATAAAACTTTAAAAACCGACGAAGGTGCGGTATTTGATAAAGAATTGACTTTTGATGGTTTTTCTATTGAGCCGATGATAACCTACGGTACTAACCCGGGTATGGGTATGGGTATTTCACATGATATCCCTGATGCCAGCCAGGTTGAAGGCGGCGTTGCTACGTACGAAAAATCATTAAACTATATGGGTTTCCATGAGGGTGACGCTATGATAGGCAAGCCGGTTGATTTTGTTTTTGTAGGCAGTTGTACCAATGGCCGTATTGAAGATTTCAGGGCGTTTACCTCGCTGGTAAAAGGCAAACATAAGGCTGATAATGTGACCGCTTGGCTGGTACCGGGATCGCACATTGTGGAGGCGCAGATTAAAGAAGAAGGCTTGCTGGATATTTTACACGAGGCCGGCTTTGAATTGCGCCAGCCGGGTTGCTCGGCCTGTTTAGCGATGAATGATGATAAAGTACCTGCGGGCAAATACGCGGTAAGTACATCAAACAGAAACTTTGAAGGCAGACAAGGCCCAGGTAGCCGTACCATGCTTGCAAGTCCGCTTGTTGCGGCAGCAGCAGCAGTAACCGGTAAAGTAACCGACCCAAGAACATTAATAGAAGAATTGGTTTAATTAGATAATAGTTCATAGATAATAGTTCATAGAGTTAAAGCCATGAACCATCATCCATGAACCATGAACATAAGATAATGGCTTACGATAAATTTAATATACTTACAAGCACCGCGGTACCGCTTCCTATTGAGAATGTGGATACCGACCAGATAATACCTGCACGCTTTTTAAAAGCGACAGAGCGTGTTGGTTTTGGTGATAACCTTTTCCGCGACTGGAGATACAATCCGGACAATACCCCTAAACAGGACTTTGTGTTAAACAACCCTATTTACAGCGGTAAAATACTGGTTGGCGGTAAAAACTTTGGTTCGGGCTCATCGCGCGAGCATGCCGCCTGGGCTGTTTATGATTATGGCTTCCGCGCCGTAGTATCAAGCTTTTTTGCAGATATCTTTAAAAACAACTGCTTAAACATTGGCGTGCTGCCGGTACAGGTTAGTCCTGAATTTGCCGATAAGATATTTGCTGCGATTCATGCTGATCCTAAAACTGAACTGGAGATTAATTTGCCGGAACAAACCATTACCCTTTTAGCTACCGGCGAGAAGGAAACGTTTGAAATTAACTCGTACAAAAAGAACAACATGCTGAACGGCTTTGACGATATTGATTATCTGCAAAGCATTAAAGGCGATATTGAAGCGTTTGCAGAGAAACTGCCGTTTTAAAATAATACTATGAATTTATAAAGGTGAAAGCGTTTCATAGTATCAGTGAAACGCTTTCACCTTATATAATTTATAATACCAAGCCAAATCCAATACAATGGAACGAAGGAAAATAGAGATAATGGATACTACACTGCGCGATGGCGAACAAACATCGGGCGTATCATTTTCTACTTCAGAAAAACTAACCATTACCCAATTATTGCTGGAAGAACTCAAAGTCGACCGTGCCGAAATTGCATCGGCGAGGGTATCTGATGGTGAGTTTCAGTCAGTTAAAAGCATTTTAAACTGGGCAGAAGCCAATGGCCACTCCGACCGTATTGAGGTACTTACCTTTGTTGATAATGGCGTATCTATTGATTGGATGGTAAAAGCCGGTGCGCGGGTACAAAACCTGCTTACCAAAGGCTCATTAAATCACCTTACCTATCAGCTTAAAAAAACTCCTGAACAGCACTTTGCCGAAATAAAGCATGTAATTGATCTGGCAGCAACCAATAACATTATTACTAATGTTTACCTGGAAGATTGGAGCAATGGTATGCGTAACTCGCCTGAGTATGTTTTTCAATACCTTGATTTTTTAGTTACCCAACCGGTAAAACGCATAATGCTGCCTGATACTTTGGGCATTTTAACGCCTAAAGAATCGTTTGACTTTTTAAAGCAGACCGTTGACAGATACCCGGGCATACACTTTGATTTCCACGCGCATAATGATTATGATCTGGGTACAGCCAATGTATTGGAAGCCGTTAAAGCAGGCGTGCATGGATTGCACCTTACTGTAAACGGTATGGGCGAACGTGCAGGTAACGCCCCAATGGCGAGTGTGGTAGCTGTTATCAATGATTTTGCGCCGGATGTTAATATTCCCGTAAGCGAAACATCTATATATAGTGTAAGTAAACTGGTGGAGACATTTTCGGGTGTGCGTATCCCATCAAACAAACCAATTGTAGGCGATAATGTATTTACCCAAACCGCCGGTATACATGCCGATGGTGATAATAAAAACAACCTGTATTTTAACGACCTGCTACCTGAACGTTTTGGCAGAAAACGCGAGTATGCATTGGGCAAAACATCAGGCAAAGCCAATATCGAAAAAAACCTGCAGGAACTTGGCCTTAAGCTAAACGATGCTGATTTGAAAAAAGTTACCCAGCGCGTAATTGAACTGGGCGATAAAAAAGAAACGGTAACCAAAGAGGATCTGCCTTATATCATATCGGACGTGCTGGATAGCAGTATGTATGAAGAAAAGGTAAGGGTAGATTCATATGTGCTAATGCATTCTATGGGTTTGCGTCCGTCGGCAACTATTTCGGTTATTATTGAAGGCGAAAAATTTGAAGAAAATTCGCAGGGCGATGGACAGTTTGATGCGTTTATGAATGCATTAACTAAAGTTTATACTAAAAAGAACATGAATCTGCCTAACCTGGTTGATTATGCAGTAAGGATAGCGCCGGGAAGTGACTCGGACGCTTTGTGCGAAGCGATCATCACCTGGGAAACTACAGATAAAAAATTTATAACCCGTGGCCTTGACTCGGACCAAACGGTTTGCGCGATTAAGGCTACGCAGAAAATGTTGAATATAATATAGTGATTAGAGGTTGGAGATTAGTGATTAGTCAAAACTGTATTCGTTGGTGTCATCCTGAGCTTGTCGAAGGATAGCGGGCAAAGGCCCTTGCACACATGCTTCGACAGGCTCAGCATGACAACGCTTTTAAATTGAATAAATAATAAAACAAACACAACCATAAAAATGAAATTGAATATCGCCCTTTTAGCAGGAGACGGAATAGGCCCCGAGGTAGTTGACCAGGCCGTTAAAGTATGTAATGCTATCGCAACCAAATTTAACCACGAAATAAACTGGACAGCCGCCCTTACCGGAGCTGCCGCTATTGACGCTGTTGGCGAGCCTTACCCGGATTCGACACACGAAGTTTGTATGGCTGCTGATGCGGTACTATTTGGCGCTATCGGTCACCCAAAATATGATAATGACCCAACTGCAACAGTGCGCCCTGAGCAGGGTTTATTGAAAATGCGTAAAAAGCTGGGCTTGTTTGCTAATGTGCGCCCAACATTTACTTTCCCATCATTAATTGATAATTCGCCGCTAAAAAGGGAGCGTATTGAAGGTACCGACCTGATAATTTTGCGTGAGCTAACGGGCGGTATTTATTTTGGCGAACGTGGCCGTAAAGACAATGGCGATACCGCTTTTGATACTTGTACTTACACCAAAGAAGAAGTTGTGCGTTTGGCAAAATTAGGTTTTGAAATGGCTATGCAACGTGGTAAAAAACTTTGCTGTGTTGATAAAGCTAACGTATTGGAAACCTCTCGCCTTTGGAGGCAAACCGTACAGGCCATGGAAAAAGATTATCCGGAAGTAACCGTAAGCTATGAATTTGTTGATGCCGTAGCTATGCGTTTGGTACAATGGCCCAACAGCTATGATGTGTTAATTACCGAAAACCTTTTTGGCGATATTTTAACCGACGAGGCATCAGTTATTTCAGGTTCAATGGGATTAATGCCTTCATCATCAATAGGCGTGCATACCTCATTATTTGAGCCTATACATGGTTCATACCCACAGGCAGCAGGTAAGGATATTGCTAACCCGCTGGCAACTGTATTATCGGCAGCCATGATGTTTGAGGATGCCTTTAGCTTAAAAGCTGAAGCTGAAGCTATCAGAACCGTAGTAAATAAATCATTAGCTGAAGGTATTGTTACCGAAGATTTAGCAGGAAAAAACAAAGCCTACAAAACCAGCGAAGTTGGCGACTGGCTAGCTAAAAATATCTAATTAGATAGAGACATAATTAATAGAGACACGAAGTATCGTGTCTCTACAAAAATCATACAAGTAGAGACGCGATAACTTCGCGTCTCTACTTGTTATTACAGAGGCGCAATACTTTGCGCCTCTACTTTTTTATTGGGCCGACAATGACCGCGACGAACGTTGCGATGGCGGCATAGCCTTAAACTTTTTGTATTGATCGTTTACGTACAGTACCAGGTCGGCGCCATTTGTTTTCTTTAAAAAAGCATAGCTTGGCCTTGACATCGCCATAAAATCTTCCAGTTCTACTCCTTTTAACGGCACAATGCCGCTAACATATAGTTTGCTGTACTTATCATCAATATATCGTTCCTCCTCCTCGTGTGCAAAGTATCTTTTAAGCTTCCGTGCATTACGCGATTCGCGCGAAAAAATAGTGCTTGGCGAAAGCGGATATATTTTGGCTTTGCGATAAACATCCGGATACTCGGTACGTGGGTCGAAAGCTATTCTGCTTGAGCGTACAGTCGCTTCACCCAGCGAAATAGGCATCGATTTAAGCTCCACAGTTTTTGGCTGCATATTAATTACGTACAAAGTATCAGATACATAACCCGGCGAAGAAAATATTAAGGTGTGCCCGGTAGCAGTGCTGATAGTAAACCTGCCGTTTTTATCCGTAAGCGTTATACTTTTATTATTGATGTCTTTAATAAATACATCCGACAGCTTTTCTCTACTATTTACCTCACGCACAACACCTTTTAAAACATCGTATTGGGCGTTTGCTTTAAAGGCTAATAATATCAGGACAACTGCAATATACTTTTTCATAACGGGGCAAATTTCATGTTAAGATAACTTGTTTTGACGGATATTGGTTTGAGATTAAAAGAATTTAACATTTGCAAAATCAATTGTCATTCTGAGCGGAGCGAAGAATCTTATCAAAGCGATTGCAAGGCATACAAGATTCTTCACTATCGTTCAGAATGACAACAGACAAAAAAACCCGGTAATAACCGGGTTCTAATATTATTTTTTCCAAACGTTATTATCAGGGTTGTAATCCGGTAATTGGTGGTCGGGATCATAAGTAACCGATTCGATTTGTTCGGTTGAAGGATACTTGAATGTCCAGCTTACGTTGCGCTCCCATATCTCAACCGGCAGATTAATACGGTCGGTCTTACCGCTTTGGGAACAGGCATAGCCAGTTTATCCAGGTTATCAA
>JAICMD010000290.1 GCA_025929405.1 Mucilaginibacter sp.
AGATGAAGCCTTAAAATATTTCAACAGCAATGATAGGCAAGATACCTAAACCCGGAAAAAGCTTTGGGGGCTGCATCCAATATAATGTGCTTAAAAAGGAGGCAGCGATACTCTATGCGGATGGTGTGCGCATCGATAAGATAGCGCATACCATTGATGATTTTAACATGCAGCGGAAGATGAACCCCGGTTTAGGTCAGGCGGTCGGGCATATTGCTTTAAGCTGGAGCCCGAGCGACAGCGATAAATTAAACGATGAAAAAATGGTGAGCATCGCCAAGGAGTATTTACAGAAAATGAAAATTCAGGATACACAGGTCTTAATGGTGCGCCACAAGGATAAAGAGCACCCACATGTCCATATCGTTTATAACCGGGTGGATAATGAGGGCAAGTCGATACCTGATAATTTTCAACACCTAAAAAACGTCAAGATCAGCAAAGAGCTAACCTTGAAGTATGGTATGCACATAGGCCAGGGCAAGGAAAAAGTAAACCGTCAGCAATTAAAAGGCATAGACAAACTGAAATATGAATTGCACGATACCATCAAATCGGTTAGCCAAAAGGTTAGCAGTATGGCCGAACTCAAACAGGAGCTGTTAAAGCAGGGCATTGGTATGCAGTTTAAATACAAAAGCGGCACGTTGGAGAAACAAGGTATTAGTTTCAGTAAGGGTAAATACAAATTCAAGGGGTCAGAGATTGACCGCAGTTTAAGCTACGGTAAGTTGAGCAAACAGATAGAGCAACAACAGAAGCAAGTCATAAAACAACGTCTATCTTTGGGACAGCAGCTAAGGGAGGTCATCAATAAACAACCAGGCAAAGAGCAATCTAATCACCTATCATTTAACCCATTTGGGCACCTGCCGGTAATTACGCCGGAACCGGATAAACCTTACAGGAGAAAAAAGAAGAAGGGACAGGATCAAGACCAGGATCAAAGCCGTGGAATTAGCTATTAAAAATCATTAACCAATAGAAAGGAGTAAATTATGCAACATCAGGAAGAAAAGAACATGCACGAAGAAATCATAGACAGTTTGGCCAAGAAAGTAACTGACCTGGAAAACCGCCAACAGAAGGTAGATAACATGGAACTGAATAAACTACAACCGAGGGTAAAAGAATTAGAAACACAAGCTGCGAGCTATCCAACAGTCAATATATTAGCTTATAATGACCAGATAAATCAATTCGGAAATCAAATTAACGGTTTGAATGAAAAGATAAAGGCCGTACCAAAAGAAATACCCGTAAGGCATACACACCAGTTTGATACGAAGTCAAGATATGTTGTCCGCACAATAATAGGGCTATTAGTTGCCGTGGCCATTTTAACAGGTATTTCAATAAGCCTCTGGATTGAGAACAACCGCCGGGCAGATGAAACCAACAAATTTTTGATATTGCGGGGTTTTTATCCCAATGTGGCAAAATATATTGATACCGCTTATATCAGTAACGCCGACTTCCTGATAAAAAAGGCAAAAGCCAATATTGATGAACAGCAAACAATGTCCGAAGCTGCCTTTGCGGCGAAGCAAGCCGCCGAGGAAAGTAGGTTGGCAAATGAAAAGGTAGCAGCGCTAAAGAGTAAAAATCAACCTGTAAAAAAGAGACGACCTAAAATCAATAACAATGATTAATGTTTTTTCATAGAATAGATTTGTTGTTTTTATGGTACTTGATAATGAATTAATTCCCATGATTGCGCCTAAATTAATTTCCTTTATATATAATTTAACTAATCCCACTCGTGGAACATTCCATATTCACCTGTACAGCGAAGATAGCCCACGCCGGAATAAAAAGTAAAGGGTATATAAACGGGCGGGAGTTGTTCGCTTTCAGCGGCCCCGCCCGCCCTTGACTTTTACCCGGCTACACGCTCTTGGTTGCTTAACAGTTGAGTATGGCCCGCGTGTTCATCACCTCTTTCGGCACACCTGAACGCAGCAGGACATGGCGGGTAAGCCACACGGCCAAATAAATAAATTACCCGTGTTATGGGTTCGGTACGGCTTTACCCGCGCCGAAATTTGAATATCAAGTAAAGTAAATTCAGCATGAAAGTCATTATTAATAACATCAATATCTACTTTAACACCGGGGTATATTGGCCACCACCTTATGGATACATTCCAAATTATCAGTGCGGCAAAGGTCGCCATCGTTGGGATTAAACTCAACATATACAATCTGCCAGTTGTATTTTGTTTTTTAGCGGCTCGGCTTTGACTTTTTACCCGGCTCCCGATTTTGGGTTGTACAACCGGTGAATATGAGATGGTGTTCAATGAAATATTGACTGTAGCTAACGTTTTGTGTTCGCAATAAACATACATAATTAACAGGCTACAAGTTGTTTTTCTACTCGTGCAAGTAAATGGTCAATATCAAAAGGTTTAGCAACAAAATCATTTGGCCCACCTGGAAGAAGTAGTGATTCAGCCAGGTCATGTGTCCCGGAAATCAGAATAACGGGCAGTAAATTAGTCAAATGATTTTCCTTTATACTTTTACAAATTTCGCGACCATCCATTCCGGCAAGCATTACGTCCATTAATATGAGGTCTGGCTGAAAGTCTTTAATATCGTCAAATACGGTATCACCACAAGATAACATCCGCACTTCATACCCAGCCTCTACTAATACTAAAGAAAGAATTTTTAAAATGTCAGGATCATCGTCAATAATTAATATTTTTTTACTCATAAATCACGAGAAGACACAATACTTAATGTTTCATCGCTAATATGATGCCAATATTAAGTTTGATAAAAATTCCTGTACGATTACCATTTTTAGGCCCTCCTGCAAACGATAAGTCTATTAAAATTGCGGTAAACTAAAGTAAAATGTTGATCCTTTGCCTATTTCACTCTCCACCCATACTTTACCTTTATGTCGCTGGATAATTTCAGCAGACAGATATAGACCAAGACCAAAACCGGAAATGGTTTGGGTATTCATATTTTCTATCCGATAGTACCGGTCAAATAACTTTTCCTGATACTGCGGTTTTATGCCCATTCCTTCATCCTTTACACTTACCTGGATATCGCCTTCCACTTCCTTGCAGGAGATCTCGATATTTTTACCTTTCGGTGAATACTTAACCGAATTACTTAAAAAATTATTGACCACCTGGCCGATCTTATCTCTATCCGCCTTAACAGATACCGTTGGACCTGGCAGTACTACAAAGTTGTGGCTGGCGGTTATCAGCGTAACCTCTTCCACTATTTCGTTCAGCAGGGCATTCATCTCGAATGTCTGCTCATTTAAATAAATCTTCCCGGCTTCAAAGCTCGAAACATTTAAAAACCCGTTGATCATGGCGGTCATTTTCTTTACCTGGATGTGCGCCTTATCCAATTTATCCACATTAAAAGTATCTTCAGCTTTCTTTGCCCTGGAAGTTAGCAGCTGTATATATCCTTGCAATGAGGTAAGCGGGGTTCTCAACTCATGGCTCACCATAGCGATAAAGTCGTTTTTCCGGATCTCATCCAATTTATGTACGGTTATATCATGCAATACTCCTGTAAAATAGGTTAGCTTATCGTCCTGATCATAGGAAAGGTCACCACTGGCCCTTACCCAGCGAAGTTTTCCGTCGTGAAATCCCTGTAGCGGAAATTCCACATCACATTTAATACCCTGGCTAATGTTGGCTTCCACAGCATCGGTCACTAAACTCCGGTATTTACTATCAATTTGGGCAATAGCCGCTTCATAGGTCATTTGCTCATCAGGGTGAAAGCCAAATATCTCTTTAAGTCGTTGGGACGGAATAAATTCGCGGGTTGGTAGTTCTATAGACCACATACCCATTGCGGCTGAATCC
>JAICMD010000350.1 GCA_025929405.1 Mucilaginibacter sp.
GGTTAACATAATACATTAAAAAGCCATCCCAAAAACCCGAGTGGTTGGCTATTAATAGCACAGGTTTATTTTTGTTTATTGTTATGGAGTTAAAGTTGATATGACTAAAGTTACGCCTAATAATAAAACGTGCATAAGCCTGAAAACCAAGTCTTACAATAATATTATTTTCAGGGTATATCATGTTAAATATCGGGTGTTCCGTTAGCGAAAAGACAAAACTGAGAACTTCGAAATTAATTAACTATTCATCAACTCCTCAATTTCCGCCGCCTCAATAGGTATATCAGCCATAAGGTCAATGTTGCCATCAGGGGTTATCAGGATGTTATTTTCCAACCGTATGCCTAAATTTTCTTCGGGTATGTATATACCAGGTTCGCAGGTTAGCAGGTTGCCCGCCTCAAATGGTTTATAACGGCTGGCAAAATCATGCACGTCAAGCCCTAAATGGTGCGATGTGCCGTGCATAAAGTACTTTTTATAAAGCGGCATTGCAGGGTCCTGCTTTTCAACCTCGTGTTTTTTTAGCAGACCAAGGTCAATAAGTTCGCCGGTCATTATTTTTCCTACTTCATCCTGGTAGTCATTCCAAACAGTGCCTGCTACAATCATTTTTGTAGCAGCGCGCATTACACGTAATACAGCATCATATACCTCGCGTTGTCGTTTGGTAAAACGGCCGTTAACCGGTATTGCCCTGCTCATATCAGCATTATAGTTGGCATATTCGGCGCCAAAATCAAACAATATAACGTCGCCATCGTTACAAACCTGGTTATTGTCAATATAATGTAGTACAACCGCGTTTTTGCCCGATGCAATAATAGGACTGTAAGCATGGCCTGTAGCACCCTGCCTGATGAACTCATGTATTATTTCGGCCTCAATTTCGTACTCGTTAACGCCCGGTTTAACAAATTTTAATACTCGTTTAAAGGCATCGCGGGTAATAGTGCATGCTTTTTTGGTCAGTTCGATCTCAATGGCTGATTTTACGGGCCGGAGATCGCGCATTATAGGTGCCGAGCGTTCATAATTGTGCAGCGGATATTTTAAGCGAAGTTCCTCCAGCATCCTGATATCGCGGTACGGTACGGATTGCGAATACCTATCATTCTCATTAGTATTAATATATATGTTATTGGCATAGTTAACTATACTATGTAAAATGGCATCAAAATCGCTTAGCCAATATACATTTTGTATTCCCGATGCCTTCCTGGCCTCCTCTTTAGTATATTTATGGCCCTCCCATATGGCTATATGTTCGTTGGTTTGTCTTAAAAAAAGTACTTCTTTGTATAGAGAATTAGGACAATCCGGAAATAAAAGCAGTATACTTTGTTCCTGATCAATGCCTGTCAGGTAAAAAAAGTCAGGATTTTGCTTAAATATGAAATTTTGGTCGCCGCTTCTTGGAAATTCATCATTTGAATAAAAAAGAGCTACAGACCCCTCTTTTATTCTTGAAACGAAATTTTTTCTATTATTTGTAAATAAATTATTTTCGATGGGTAAATATTTCATAAGTATTCCTTTAGTTTCAATATACAAATGGAATTTTTTATTTATTTGTATAATAATTACAAGTTTTGGAACAGTATTTGGTAATCGTTTCAAACATAATTACTAATTTTGGAAAAAATCACAATTAAAAAAATTGTTTAATCTTAAAACTATGAACTATTCTACATTAAAAAAAACAGTCGCTTTATCACTTGTTTCTTTAATGGCAGTTGGTGCAGTTAATGCACAGACGTCATCAGGATCAGCGACAACAACTACCCCAAAGGTATTTGGTGGTAGCGGACAGTATAATACCTGGAATATAGGTGTTAATGTCGGATTACCTTCTCTTCTTATGGCTACCGGTGGTTCTCATGCCGGTTTTGGCCACTGGACACCAACATTAGGTTGGGGTTTAACCTTAAGAGATCAGTTAGCACATTCATTTGGTGTTGAATTATCTTTCTTTGGTGGTAAAGTTGCCGGAAGCCATAATGCTACTGCCGGTTCACCTTATGTTACTGATGTTGTTGACGGACATAACTTTTCAAGCTTTAGCAC
>JAICMD010000135.1 GCA_025929405.1 Mucilaginibacter sp.
ACTGAGTACGAGCCTTCGCCCAAAGCAAAAATTTCCATCAGGATATGTTAGTTTTTTTGACAGTAAAAATAACCGTTATAATAACCCATTATCTATATTTACTGTTTTAAGCAACAAAGATATGAATAAACGGTGGGCGATTAAGGAAATACCGGATGCAAATGCGGTAAATAACTTAGCCAATGTACTTGGTATTGACACCGTTTTAAGCACATTATTAGTTAGGCGGGGGATTAATACTTACGAAGAAGCCCGCCACTTTTTTAGGCCCGACTACCGCCACCTGCATGATCCTTTTTTAATTCAGGATATGGAAAAAGCGATATTGCGAATTGAAAAAGCTATAGCTAACAATGAAAAAATATTGATCTATGGCGACTATGATGTTGATGGTACCACAGCCGTTGCCTTAGTGTATAGTTTCTTTAAAAACTATCATCCCAATATTGATTATTACATACCCGACCGTTATACCGAAGGTTACGGTATATCAACCCAAGGAATTGATTATGCAGTTGAACATAGATTTGTCTTAATTATCGCGCTTGATTGCGGCATAAAATCAGTTGATAAAATTGCGTATGCCAATAGTAAAGGCATTGATTTTATAATATGCGATCATCATACACCCGGAGATATGTTGCCCGATGCTGTAGCTGTACTTGACCCTAAACGCGCAGATTGTGGCTATCCTTATAAAGAATTATCGGGCTGTGGTATTGGGTTTAAACTGATACAGGCTTATGCCGACAAAAACGATATTCCGTTTGAAGAGGTAAGCAGATATTTCGATCTGGCGGCTGTAAGCATAGCCTGCGATATAGTTCCCATAACCGGCGAAAACCGTACGCTGGCTTATTTTGGCCTGCAAAAAATTAATACCGACCCTTGCATCGGTATAAAAAAACTGATGGACGTTGCCGGGCGATCAGGCAATTTTACCATCTCAGATATTGTGTTTCTGCTTGGTCCGCGCATTAATGCCGCCGGGCGTATAGACGATGCCCGCCACGCCGTTGAATTATTAATTGCCTGTACCGAAGACGATGCTACTATAAAAGGCGAACTCATCAACCTGAAAAATACTGAACGTAAAGGGCACGACCTGCAAATTACGGACGAAGCGTTATCTATTATTGATAATGACGAGGTTTTGGTTAAGCGAAAATCAACCGTGGTTTTTAATGAAGACTGGCACAAAGGTGTTATTGGTATTGTAGCTTCGCGCCTCACCGAAAAATATTACCGGCCAACAGTAGTTCTCACACGGTCAAACGGACATGTGGCAGGCAGCGCACGATCGGTTTTAGGGTATGACCTGTACGAGGCCCTTTGCGGATGCAGCGACCTGCTTATACAATTTGGCGGGCACAAATATGCAGCGGGCTTAACCATGCATCCCGAAAATGTACCGGCTTTTATGCATAAGTTTGAAGAAGTAGTAAGCGCCAGCATTACCGATGAACAACTGATACAACAAATACCCATTGATGCCGAAATTACGTTAAGTCAGATTGAGCCTAAGTTTTTCAGGGTAATGAATCAGTTTGCGCCATTCGGCCCCGAAAATATGTTGCCTGTTTTCATCACTAAAAATGTGTATGTTAGTGGTAATGCAGCTTTGGCCGGAGGCAAACACTTAAAAATGGCAGTGATGCAACCGGGTACCCCGGCTTTTGACAGCATAGCTTTTGGCCAGGGCGAATATCTGGAACAAATAAAAAACAACGTTCCCTTTGATATTTGTTATACTATTGAAGAAAATATCTGGAAAGAAAGAAGAACAATACAGTTAAATATAAAAGGGATACGGATGGGTAGTAGTGAGTAGGCAATAGTAAAAGATCAATTCACCACTCTCCATTCACCATTAACCACATGAATTTACGCGCAGAGCACTTAATAAAAAAATATAAACAGCGGGCAGTTGTTAACGATGTATCGTTCAATGTTTCGCAGGGCGAGATTGTGGGCTTGTTAGGGCCAAACGGCGCGGGTAAAACAACTTCGTTTTATATGATAGTAGGTTTGATAAAACCTAACGAGGGCACTATTTATCTGGACGACGAAGACATAACCACCGACCCAATGTACCGGAGGGCACAAAAGGGCATTGGCTATCTGGCGCAGGAGGCTTCGGTTTTCAGGAAGCTATCAGTGGAAGATAATATTAAGGCGGTTTTAGAAATGGGCAACATGCCGAAGGATAAACAGGAAGAAAAACTGGAATCGCTAATTGACGAATTTAGCCTGCATAAAGTGCGCCGCAACCGTGGCGACCTGCTATCAGGCGGTGAGCGTCGCCGTACCGAAATTGCCCGTGCTTTGGCTGCCGAGCCTAATTTTATTTTGTTGGACGAGCCTTTTGCCGGGGTTGACCCAATTGCTGTTGAAGAAATACAATCAATGGTGGCCAAATTGAAGCACCGTAATATTGGTATTTTAATAACCGACCATAATGTGCAGGAAACCCTTTCGATAACCGATAGGGCGTACCTGCTGTTTGAGGGTAAAATATTAGAATCGGGCGTGCCCGAGGTATTGGCTGAAAACGAAATGGTGAGGAAGGTATACCTGGGTGCCAACTTTGTTTTAAAACGAAAAACCTTTGCTCAATAACCTAAACAACGCGTATGACGTTATTTAACTCCGTTTTTACCTGGTTCATGAAAAAGCGCATCCACCAGATAGAGCTTTTTATGAAATATCCTAACGAGGTACAACGCGAGTGGTTTGAACAGCTTTTAACATCAGCCGAAGAAACCGAGTGGGGCCGAAAATACGATTATAAAAGCATAAGCACCCCCCAACAATTTAAGGATAGGATACCTATACAAACTTACGATACGCTGAAGCCTTACATTGAACGGATGTTAAAGGGCGAAAAAAATGTACTGTGGCCGTCAGAAATACGGTGGTTTGCCAAATCATCCGGCACAACTAATGATCGCAGTAAGTTTATCCCCGTTAGTGAAGAATCATTAGAGGAATGCCACTTTAAAGGCGGTAAAGATCTGCTCACCATTTACTTTAACAACCGGCCCAATGCCCGTATGTTTACAGGCAAAATATTAACATTGGGCGGCAGCGCACAAATAAGTCAGCTAAGCGCCGATACTTCTTTCGGCGATCTTTCTGCAGTGTTAATGAAGAACCTGCCTTTGTGGGCCGAGTTTCACCGCACCCCCCACCTGGATATTGCCCTGCTGGATAACTTTGAGGAAAAGATAGAAAAAATGGCTATGGCTACTAAGGATGTTAATGTAACCAGCCTTAGCGGTGTTCCTACCTGGAACTTATTGCTATTTAAGCGCATTTTAGAAATTACCGGTAAAAATAATCTGCATGAAGTTTGGCCTAACTTGGAGCTTTATTTTCATGGCGCGGTAAATTTTACGCCCTATCGCGAACAGTTTAAAAAACTGATACCTATTGATAATATGCATTATCTGGAAACTTACAATGCATCCGAAGGGTTTTTTGGTATACAAGATTTGGATGAACCGGGAGATATGCTGTTGATGCTGGATTATGGTGTTTATTACGAGTTTTTACCCCTTGAAAATTTGCATGATGAAAACCCGGTTACCATTGACCTGGACCAGGTACAACTGGATAAAAACTATGCGCTTATTATAAGTACCAATGCCGGTTTATGGCGTTATTTAATTGGCGATACCATACGCTTTACTTCACTAAGCCCTTATCGTATTCAAATAACCGGGCGTACCAAGCATTTTATTAATGCCTTTGGCGAGGAGTTGATTATTGATAATGCCGAACGTGCTTTGGATGAAGCCTGCCAGCAAACAGGGGCTATTATTCGCGATTATACAGCGGCCCCCGTTTATTTTAACGGCAACGACTGCGGCGCGCACGAATGGATCATTGAGTTTGAAAAGAAGCCCGCCGAATTTGAGCGTTTTGTTGACTTATTGGATGAAACACTGCGCCGCGTAAATTCCGACTATGATGCCAAGCGATTTAAAGACATGGCCCTGCGCCGCCCCCAAATACAAATTGCACCAAAAGGAACCTTTTTTAACTGGATGAAGGAAAGGGGCAAAATTGGAGGCCAGCATAAAGTGCCGCGCCTGGCCAATAACCGCGAGTATGTGGATAGCATTCTAAAAATGATGGAATTGGTTGGTTAAAATACTTTTAATTTATCATTTTGTCGATAGAGAAGAATCTTATAAATGATTTAGGCCATCTACAACATCGCTGATAGTTTAACCCATATTTGATCGCTGATAGCATTCATTCCTTTATCAGATGGGTGAGCTTGTATGCCCGGATCGGGATATAAGCCGAATGCAAAATTTGACAGATCGCTTTGCAGGGAAACAAGACTGATAAAATCAGAGTACTTTCTCATTACGGTGTTAGCCAACTCGCGTTGTGGCCATACCGACCCCACTGCCAGTATTTTTAATTGCGGGTTATTTGTTTTAAAGTAGTTTATCAGATCAGCATATTTTTTATCAAATAAAACTGAATCGGCCGTACCCGACCGGGTTACATTTTCGCCTATCCTGAGTATTAATATATTCGGCTTGGCATCCCGTAATGATTTAAGATCATCAAAGTTGTAGGTGTCAAAATTGTTCTCAAACGCGGCAATGTTTGTAAAAGCAAGTGTTGATGCCGGATTTGTTGCTTTTAAATGCGCCGTTAATAAGTGTATATAATCCTTATCAACCGCACTGGCAGCCATTCCCCAATTACCGTTCCATCCAATTGACGGGTTTGCCGGCGAATAGGTAATACTATTGCCTAATACAACTACCGATGTAACAGGCTTGGCCGTAACTAAAGTTGAATTATTACCTTTTTTACATGACCATAAAAAAATAAGCGCCGGTATGAATAATAACCACCTCACTATTCGTTATCGGGCTGGCGTTCTTCCTTGCTTATTTTATCAAATATTTTGTCCATGCGCTCTACGTAGTCACTGGTATCATCAATAAAAAACTCAAGCTGTGGTATTATTCTTACCTGATTTTTTATACGACTACCCAGTTTGTAACGTATTTCTGTAGCATGCAATTTAATGGTTTGTAGTGCCTGCACAGGATTTACAGCATTAAAAAAGCTTAAAAATATTCGGGCTATTGCCAGGTCGGGGGTAACCCTTACTTTGGTAATAGTTAAAAGCGTATTGGGCAAATAGTTCATGCCTTCGCGTTGAAATATGGCGGCAAGATCTTCCTGTATAACCCCCGCAAATTTTTGTTGACGTTTAGATTCCATAGTTAATTAATTAACGCCTAACCGGCAATTGAGTTTTTAAATATACTAATTATAGCCGCTGTTAATTACAGTCGGCAGGTATTTCTTTAGTAATACTGATCAGTTTTTTTACAACCAGCGTACTATCAAACGTATCACTTACATCGCCTTTTTTGGATAATACTTTTTTGCCAATAACTTGTATATAAACTGGCTCATAAGGTTTTTCAAAATGCAGTTGCGAATATTGCAGTTCCAATTGTGCCGAACTATCAACTACCCAAAACATCCGCGCCTCTGAGCAATCTTTAAATGATTTTTCTTCGGGGCCAAAGCTATACATGCCCTTGTAGGTCCTTGTGCCATCTGCTGCATTTTCGGGCTTGTTGGTACAGGCACAAAAACACATTAATAACGCAAATGCTAAATATTTTAAACGCATAATTATTAAATTACAAATCATGTTTAATATCATCCAATCCCTTAATACTAAGCCGGGCACTTATGCCCGATGCTATTGCCGATATGATAGCTACCGTCAAAAAAACCAGTCCAACATCAGTTGCCTTTATATCAACGGGGTACGCATCAATAATAGTGCTGCTTCCACTTATTTTTATAAAGCCATAACGCTGTTGTAAAATACAAAAAACCAGTCCAACAATCAACCCCGTTATGCAACCCGTTAATGATATCATCATGCCCTCGCAAAAAAATATGCCTTTTATAATTTGCTTATTAGCGCCCAGGCTGGTTAAAATGGCAATGTCCTTGCGCTTATCAATAACCAGCATAGTTAATGTGCCTATAATATTAAATGCCGCTATTATTACCACAAAGGTTAGTATCATAAATATGGCCCAGCGTTCAAAATTAAGCGTTTTATAAAGTTCGGTATCTTGTTGGGCACGGCTGCGTACATTAAACTGTTTACCTATGTTCCTTTCAATATCTTTCTGTACAGCAGCAAGATCAGTACCCTGCTTATAATTTAACTCGATAGAAGATACCTCGATGGGCTGGTTTAATAAGCTTCTGGTAAACTCAATAGGTACCACAACTATGTTGTCAAACTCCTGTTGTATAGCAAAAACTCCCGAGGGATAAATATTAGCATAATTAAAATCATATAATGGGTTTGCTGAGTTATTGCCGCCGCGCCTCGCCGAATATATCTGAAGCGGTGAAAATTCGCTATTAATGTTTACACCAAGCCCGGCTTGTATAATTGAGCCAATAACCGCGTAAGGCCTGCCATTACTTTTTAAAATAAACGAGCCTGTTTGAATAGTGCTATCCAGTTGGGGGTTGCGTAAAAATTCATCGCTAACGCCTTTAATGCTGGCAATATAACTGCGGTCAAGATATTTGATGAACACTTTTTCCTGTAAAGCTTCGGTGTACGAAAACAGGCGGGTATCTTTATGAAGATTGTTAAAATATGGTGTATTTGGGTTGAACGTTTTGCCCAGTTTTGCCTCAATCTTTATCTCGGGCGTAAAATTGCTGTATAGTGATAAGATAACCTCTTCAAGCCCGTTAAACACCGATAACAGGATGATCAATGCTGCGCTGCCAAACAATACCCCGGTAACAGATATGCCCGATATAATATTTATGGCATGCA
Organism: Mucilaginibacter sp.; assembly: GCA_025929405.1. Lineage (GTDB taxonomy): Bacteria > Bacteroidota > Bacteroidia > Sphingobacteriales > Sphingobacteriaceae > Mucilaginibacter. The sequence goes on from JAICMD010000135.1 coordinate 6,863, forward strand.
TTTTTTTACCCGAAAACAGGTAACGTTTAGCTATGTAGACAGAGGTATTCAAATGGGCAAAGTTTATGGCAATATGTGTGCCTTGTAAATTTACATAAAACGAAGTACACGCATTTGAATAAAATCAGTTAAAAAATGGGTTATGCTGTTTTTCAAAACCAATGGTGGTTTCAGGACCGTGCCCCGGGTACACTACACAACTATCGGGCAGGGTAAATAGTTTTTCTTCGATATTTTTTATTAGTGTAAAGTAGTCGCCGCCCGGCAAATCGGCACGCCCAATGCTGCACCTGAATAAAACATCGCCACCAATAAGTATTCCGTCAGCTTCATCATAAAAACATAAGTGTGCAGGCGAATGGCCCGGAGCAAATATTAATTGTAACGTTGTGTTGCCAAACTTAATGATTCCGCTTTCGGGTAAAAAAATATCAGGTACGGGCGAAACATCATAGCGTATGCCCATTGCAGGCGCATAAGCTATTACCGACCCCAGCACTTCCAGCTCTCCTTCGTGAAATTGTGGTTTCAGGCCATACAGATCAAACACCAGTTTATTGCCCAAAACATGGTCGATATGGCAATGGGTATTTAATAGTAAAATGGGCTTTAAATTATTTGTCTTAATAAAGCTTATTACCGCATTTTGCTCGGCAGCAGTATCCATGCCGGGGTCAATAATGGCGCACTCGCCCGTATCGTCATATAAAATATAAGTGTTTTCTTGGAAGGGATTGTTTTCAAAAACTTTAATCTGGGCCATTGTAGTGTTTTTATCCGCTGCAAAAGTAATAATATCAATCACAACAGGTCATCCCTTGTTGCAAAGGTATCCCCCTGGCGCAAGTCGCCTGTATCATATCCTTTTTTAAACCAATACATGCGTTGGGCACTGGTGCCATGCGTAAAACTATCCGGCGAAACGCGACCCTGATATTGTTGCTGCAGGCGGTCGTCACCAATTTGGTGTGCGGCGTTTAAAGCCGAATCAATATCGGCACGTTCAATTTCAATATTATTGTGGTGGCTTTTGTTGATATAATGTGCCCACACCCCCGCATAAAAATCGGCTTGCAATTCTAATTTAACCGACAATTTGTTGTATTCCGTTTCGCTTAAACGGTTGCGTGCTTCGTCCATCTTTGCTGATACACCTAACAGGTTTTGTACGTGGTGACCAACTTCGTGCGCTATTACATACGCGCCTGCCGCTTCTCCGGGCGACTGAAACCGGTTTTTTAACTCGTCAAAAAAAGAAAGGTCTAAATATACCTTTTGGTTTTGCGGGCAATAAAATGGTCCTGTTGCTGATGAGGCGTAACCGCATCCTTCTGCATCAACCTCGCCCGTATATAAATGTAGCACCGGGTGCTCATACTGCTTTCCCATGGTAGTAAACAGGCTATCCCAAACTACTGTTGTACCCTCAAAAATCACGCGGGCAAATTGTTTTTCGCGACTTTCGTTACCGTTGCCCGGCTGGGTATTTATTTGTTGCGCATTGTCCTGGCCCACATTCAATAGCTGTGCAGGGTTAACACCGGTAAACATATAAATCAAGCCACCAATTAATCCAATTATACCACCGCCAAACATTAGCCCGCGACCACCGCTGCTGCCTTCTTCAACATCATTGCTTTCGCTTCCGCCAAACCATTTCATATCTTTTGTTTTTGTTTAGAGTAACAGGGGGTGTTTTAATATTGTTTGGTTGTGTAATACAACAAAGCCTTACGATTATTCGCAAGGCTTTGTTTACTATTCGATAAGTATCAATTTATATTTCAATTGGTTTGGGGTAATTGAACAAGGTCATCTTCATGACTGTCATCACCTAAATACTTCTGATCAAGCTGTTTATTGGCTTTGGCGCCAAGCTTTTTAATCTTGTCGGCAGTAATGGTAAGGTTTCCATTACCTTCTGTTAGTTTATTAATGGCATTATCATAAGCGGTTTGGCTTTGTTTAATGTTTTTGCCTATGTTTTCCATATCATTAACAAAGCCCACAAACTTATCATACATGGCGCCGCTTAGGCGGGCAATTTCCAACACGTTACGGTTTTGACGCTCCTGTTTCCAGATACTGGCGATGGTGCGTAGCGTTGCCAATAGGGTTGATGGGCTTACAATTACCACCCGTTTTTCCCAGGCATCGCTAAATAACTCGGCATCCAACTGCACCGCAAAGCTAAAAGATGATTCAATAGGAATAAACAGCAACACAAAATCAGGCGAGTTGATCTGATACAGATCATGGTAGTTTTTGGATGATAGGCCCTGCACATGCCCGCGTATTGATTCAACGTGCGCTTTTGAATATAATTTACGTTCATCCTC
>JAICMD010000085.1 GCA_025929405.1 Mucilaginibacter sp.
TCCCTGCCAAAATAATCGCCCGGGTTAAGGGTGGTTAAACAACGGCACAATGGCGGTTTGCCTTTATACCAGGTATCTTTTACACGGTTTAATTTAGGGCAGTCTGACGTTGATAACACCTGGAAACGCTCATCAACCGTAGTATCCTGCGGCTCATAACGGGCATTACCTTCCATGTTTGATTGACCGAAGGCCAGGAATATGTAAAAATTCTTGTCTTGCGAGAAACCCTTGATGCTTAGCATCAGCAAAGCTGCCAGGATAAATAATTTTAGTTTCATTGGTTTGTAGTTGGCTAATTGATTATGGTTATCCCTTACAATAGGGATATGAGTGTAAATATTACGATTATTTAGGGTAGTTGCAAAATGATTTAATTTAAATAACAGTAAGTGGTAAAATTGTTACGGTATTTGCCTTGTTTACAGAAATATCATACTAAATAATGCTGAGACCATGATTAAATTGAAACCATTTTATACAAATGCTTATTAGTACATATAATTAATATAACTTATGGCATCATTACAATTAAAGCGACTGGGCACTATTATGGAGCCTGATATGAATAACCCTGCCGAGGCCGGTGGTGTATTGAACCCGGCAGCGGCAAGAGGCAAAGACGGAAATTTATATTTATTCCCGCGGATAGCTACTAAAGATAATTATTCGCGCATAGGTATTGTTAAAGTGGTGTTTAACGATGCCGGAGATCCTGTTGGGGTTGAACGTTTAGGCATTGCGCTTGAACCGGAAGCAGATTATGAAAAGCGTCCTGATGGCGGCGGCGGTTGTGAGGATCCGCGCATTAGCTACGTTGAGCCATTGGAGCGTTATATTATGACCTACACGGCTTTTTCGCCGGATGGCCCGCGGATAGCTATGGCACAATCAAGAGACCTTTTTAATTGGGAACGCTTGGGCCTGGTTACCTACAGGCCGTATGAGAATATTGACTTTGATTACATTAATAATAAAGATGCCTGCGTTTTTCCGTTACAGATACCAAGCCCGCATGGGCACCGTGCATTAGGCATGCTGCACAGGCCGCTTTTCCCCGGCACATCGCCCGAAGAAAAAGCCGCACACCCGTGGGACCGCGAGGTAGATAAGCACCACGAAAGCATCTGGCTGTCTTATTGCCATATTCATCCTGAGAAAAAAGAAAGCGAAAAATGGCATCCAGCCGAATTTACGTCGCACCGGCCTCTGGCTATACCGATATTTGATTGGGAGAAGATAAAAATAGGTTCGGGTACGCCGCCGGTAATGACCAAATTTGGCTGGATGTTTATGTATCATGGCGTACATGCGGGCGAGCATTCAACGCCTGAGAAACAACAGCTCATCTATTCTGCCGGGATAATGTTTTTGTCGCCCAATGACCCGTATGATATTGTTTTCAGATCATTTGAGCCGGTACTGACACCAACCCTTCCCGAGGAAACGGTAGGTATAATTGCCGATGTTGTTTTCCCTACCGGGATTGACCAGCGGACCGACATTGGTATGCCAGACAGGTTTGATATTTACTATGGCATGGCCGATGACCGGATTGGCGTAGCACGGCTGGATCTCCCGGATAAACTGGATTGGAAATAAGCAGGCATTTGTAGGTAAGAAGGTTCAGTGTCGAGGGGTTTAAACGCACAATACCCATCTTACATCAAATACATCGGTAATTTCAATTAGCTTTTCATTGTAATTTATGGCAGCAGCATTTTTACCGGGTGCCAATTTTTCAATCAGTGCCTTTCGTGTATTTATATTGGCGCACTGTATAAAAATGGCTATATAATTCCCTGCAATTCTGCCTTCATTGTGCACCATATCTGATCCGTAAAGTATAATATCCTCAGCAATAAGCGATCCGCTGACAACTGGGGCAGTTTTATAGCCCGGCAACTTTTTTTCCAAATGCTTAAACTGTAAAAACCCGCCGAAGCAGGTTTGATAATAAGTAAGCGCTTCCTTACAGTTTCCGGAAAATGTAAGGAAAACAGCGCTCACAAATTTATGATCGGTATTATTCATGGAAGAGGTGTTAAACTATTGCTGGTTCTACCTCATGACGGGTTTGTGTTTTATTTTTATAGCTATATGATGTAGCCAATATGGCTAATATCACCAGCGGCAGCAGCATATAACCTACATTTTTATCTACAAAGGCATGGCTTATAAAGGCAAATATTAAGTTAAAGGTCAACCCTGCATAAGCCCATTCCTTTAATTTGGCCGGGATGTTAGGTAAGGCAATAGCTGTAACGCCTAACACTTTACAAATAATAAGTGTGTAGGCAAAATAATCAGGATAGCCAAGTGGCTGTGTGCCTGTAGTTGCGTACTGTGGTGCAAACAGAAGGGTAGCCAGCGGCATTACACCTTCCCAAAGGATGATAACTATAGTTGCCACCCAAAATATTGTTTTATTCCTTTTCATTTTCTTAATAATTAGTGTGTTTCCACATGTTTTACAAAGTTGTTTAGTATGGATTGCCATCCGTTTTTTTGCATTTCCGGGTCGTTAATGGTTTCGGCATCAAAAGTGGTGGCAATATGGGTTTTACCATTTTCTTCGGTAAATAGGGTAGTGGCCTGTCTTCCGTCGCCCATGGTATAAGTGATTTTTTTATTCAGTTCTACCTCGTCATAAACACCGCCGAAGTCAAAACCGAAGCTGCCGTCTTTAGCTTCCATCCGGCTTTTAAAACTGCCGCCTACCCTAAGGTCGTTCTCGCTGCTGGGGCAATGCCAGCTTGGGTCGGCAGTGTTCCATTGCATAATATCGGCAGGGGTGTTCCATGCCTTCCATACCTTTTCTACAGGAGCGTTTACTGTTGCTTCTACTGTAATTTTTGTTACTTGTGCCATAGTGAGTTGATTGTTTTAAGTTTTATAATCCAAAGGTACACTTGCCTGCAAAACAACGGTTGTTGTAAAAGCGACAACCTAAGGGGTAAATTATGCCAAATTAGTTTTACCTTGTAAAACAATTATATGCTGTGCTATGCAAGTTTCTGTTTTTGTACCCGAATATGGCGTAATTGAAGCCATAACACCACCGTTCCGTACCTTTAATACCGCCAACGAGTTTTTAGAGGCCTTTGGCAAAAAGCCCGTTTTTAAAGTGGAATATGTGGGCCTTAATGAATATGTACCCGCCAATAGCGGCGAATATGTGGTAAAAACCGACAGGCTGCTTAAAGACGTAACAGAAACCGACCTGCTGATCATTCCGCCTGTTTTTGGGGATACCGCTACAGGTATTGCCAAGAATGCCGCGGCCATACCTTATTTTAAAAAGCTGTATGCACAAGGTGCTGGCTTAGCCAGTTTGTGCGCGGGAGCGTTTTTATTGGCCGAAACCGGTTTGCTGAGCGGCAAAAAATGTTCAACCCATTGGGTATTTATCAATGAGTTTAAACAACGCTACCCTGATATTGAAGTTGAGGACGGTGCCATTATAACCGAACATGAAAATATTTACAGCAGCGGCGGCGCAAACAGCTTATGGAACCTGATATTGTATTTTGTGGAGAAGTTTGCCGACCGCGAAACCGCGGTACTAGTATCTAAATACTTTGCTTTGGATATTGGCAGGGACAGCCAATCGCAGTTTGCCATATTTAAGGGGCAGCGCAACCACAGCGACGAGGATATTAAAAAAGTGCAGGACTATATCGAAAAAAACTATTCAGATAAAATATCTACCGATCAGTTGGCCGATCTGATCAACGCAAGCCGCCGCACGTTTGAACGCAGGTTTAAAGATGCTACCAACAATACCCCGCTGGAGTATATACAACGGGTACGCATAGAAGCTGCCAAAACCTTCTTTGAGGCATCGCGCAAAAACGTAACCGAGATTATGTTTGATGTAGGCTATACCGATACCAAATCTTTCCGCGATATATTTAAAAAGATAACCGGGCTTACGCCTATTGAGTATAGAAATAAGTTTGCAAGGTTGGTGGAGGTGTAGAGTCAGACCTGATTTTGAGAAGTTGCGTTCTTTTTTTGTTTGTCTTCAACTCCAATTAATTCTGACCAATTATTGAATCGTTCAAAACAACCCGATGTGCTTAGTAAATTGTCTATTATATTTTCCTTTTCATTTGGATTATCACGGCAAAACAATAATAGACAACAAAGTTGTAATGTTGTTAAGAGACAATGATTTCTTACAATTGAATAAGTTAACATTTGATTTGGGAAGGAAACTTGGGTTCTGTCTTCTAATATCTGCTCCCTAAAAGTATTAACAATTAGTAATCCTTTGGGGTTTGAACCTTCATTATTACTTATATATGTAGATACCCACTTTTCAAGTTGAGCGGCATTTTTTTCAGCAGCTGACTTATTTTGTCCTTTAACTTCTGCGATGAAAATCTGCTCATTAAATTCCATTATTATATCATCTCTATTTTCTACTGATGGCAACATTTTGAAACCTAATTCTATAAAAACTTTTTTAACCGCTTGTTCTAATACAGCACCAGACGCAGACCAAAGTTGTTTTAGAGGAAGAAAATTTGTTAAGCGCAACTCACTTTCAATTCGCTGCTTTTCTAGCTTTTTAATTTCAAGTTGTATTTTATTTAATCTTTGTTTTTCGGCATATTCACCTGGAAGTAAATAGTTATTAGTCCATTCAGGTAAAGTTGGAATATTATCTGATCTTCGTATTAAACAACAAACTTCATAGATCTCATGTAAAAAAGAATTGTAATCAATATCATTATCTTCTTTTAAAGCAGGAAGAAAAACACAATCGGATGTGTAAAAGCCTATGGAATTAGATTTTGCCTTTGCTTTTCCAATACTTACTCCAGGATGTTCTGAGAATGTAACCTTATATTCAAATGAATCTTTATAACGCAATATGATATCTGCAAACAAACTATCATTATTGACTTCTATTTTCTTACCAACCAATTGTTCTTCAATAGAATCAACCTCCATTAAACCTGTTATGGATTTGGCATCTCCATATTTAGGATAAAACGATCCACCTCTATAACATAAAAATACGACCGGGACATTTTTTACTTTTACAAACTCCTTTAAGTGTTTGATTCTTTTATCGATATCATGAGTATAACCATTCATTAGGCTATTAATAAAAACGTCAGATTCTATTAAAATGAAATCATACTCAAGCATATTTTGATCCGAAAGAAAATCAAAACCGTCTTCGTTATGAAATAACTCCCCTATTGTAGCGATATGTATATCTTTCATTGTTAATAACAAATATAAGATATCAATCAGATTAAAATCCAAATACTTCTATTCTGTACAACACCTCTATTCAGCCTATAATCGGTGTTATCACCGCACCATACAACGACAAGATTGCCACGCTCGCTCAAGCCGTACACTACCCGCTCGCAATGACATGGTTTTTATGAAAGCGGGCAAAGGCCTGCCGGAAAACGCGGGCCACGCGTAAATGCCTCGAGCGGGGAAGGATTTTTCCGGCTTGATGTTTGGTTACTTTGCATCTAAGGTAAAGTAACAGCCTCCGCGGCAATTGAGCGGACGATGTTTCTCGTTTACCACATAACATTGTGGCTTAGCTTATGTAGAGATAGATTGCCACGCTATCGCTCGCAATGACGCGTGGTAAGGCCAAAAGGCTATCCTTTAGGCCCATAATAAAGTATCACAGCACCGCCGCTAAAAGTTTTGGTTTTGATGAATTTAAGGATGGTTCTGTCGTTTATATTTTCAAATAGGGGCATATTAAAACCGCTTCCCGCAACAACAGGATGAATGCAAAGTTGGTATTCATCTATCAGGTTAAGCTTCATTAACTGAATAATTAAACTCCTGCTTCCCACTAAAATGTTTTTGCCCGGTTGTTGCCTCAGTGCTAAAACTTCCTCTTCAAGAGATCGTTTAGCCAGCACAGCAGTTTCCCACCCCAGGTTTTCTATCGTATCAGAAAAAACTATTTTTTGAATTTGATCTATCGCCAGGGCAAAGTCGTCCATTGCTTTTTCGCCCGTAGGATTTTTTACCAGGGGTTGCCAATATTGCATCAATTGATAGGTTATCCTGCCGTACAGAATGGTGTCAGCATCATTTAACAAGTCGGTATAATGCTGATGAATCTCTTCATCAGGGATGCCTGCCGTATGGTCGCAACAGCCGTCAAGCGTCATATTGATGGCTGCAATTACTTTTCTCATTTATCTACAGTGTAACCAACTTCAACTACACCAGATGTAAACTGCCGGGTAGCCGATAAATTTAATTTTACTTTTTGTTTGGTATCAACAAACAGCGGAATGCCCTCTCCCAGAATAATTGGATTTACAAACAGCCAATAGCCATCAATTAAGTTTTCTTTAATTAGCGTATGGGTTGCGGTCGGGCTGCCAAACAGCAGGATATCAGCGCCGTCTTGCTGTTTTATTTCATTTATACTATCGGCAAGGTTGTCGCTTATAATAGTTGTGTTAGGTAAATCGGCACCTTTCATTGTTTTTGACAACACCAGTTTATGCGCATGCTTATACCATTTTGAATGTACAATATCATGCTTGCTGGCGTTGGGTTTATCGGCGGCAGTAGGCCAATAACTTTCCATCATATCATAAGTTACCCGTCCATATAACGCTGTATCGGTTTCACCTATCCGTTTTTCAATATGGTCAAAAAGTTCTTGGTCAATTTTTATCCAGTTCATTTCCCCGTTTGGGCCTGCTACAAAGCCATCAAGCGATATGTGCATAAATGAAATTATCTTTCTCATATATTTTAGTTTAATTGTTATTAAATTTATTAAGCCTTGCTTATTACTTAGCCAACCAGCGGCACCAAACAACGTACATCATTTTCGTTAGGATACATCTCCAGGCAATAGCCCCTTGGGTCCAGTTGCGGCTGCTGCAATAGTTGGTTAAAAGCGCGCCCTATGGATGTTTCATCCTTTTTCCAGTCTTTTAGATAAACACTTGCATAAGTTCCTTTGCTAATGGTAAACGTTTCGCAGCCAACTTGTGCCGCCTCGTCAGCAAAAGCTTCTTCTACCGCCGCGCGGTATAAAATGCCTCCCTTGCCATCGGGAAATGAAACGCCATACCTTAGCCTGTCGGGATTATTACTTATTTTTTCGTCCAGTTGTTTAAATGCGCCGCCTACCCCAAGCGGGAAAGAGGTTGCCTGTACATACAGTAACTTAATATCGCGATTAATGGTGTAATTTTCCATATCCCAAATTTAAAACCTTATAACGGAAAGTACAGGGCCTGAAAAGACAATTACCGGGCTATTTGCGCCATTCATTTAAACGGACTTACGAAGTTTTAAACCTCGTAAGTCTGAATGCCTATCAAAAAAATCTTATAATCCGTTAATCTTGTAAATCCTGGTTCAGACAATTGCCAGATGATGCAAATAAAAAGCCTCTCATAAAAAATGAGAGGCTTTAAACGGGTAGAGGATGGGGCTCGAACCCACATTCTCAGGGGAATTTTTTGTAGATATCTTTCCTGTGCAAAACAATTATAAATCTTATAGTTGATAAGGCTTCTAGTTCAAAACCTATGCGGTAATCTCCAATCCTAATGCGGTAAAAAGTTTTAAAGCCTGCATCTTTTTGATATTGGCAATATCATTAATTGAAGTTGCAGCTTCAACATTAATTATTATCTCTTCAATTTTTGTCAGTATTTCTTTGTCATTCAGTTTATTTAAGCTTTTGCTGAATGATCGGTCAAAAATAACCTCCATTATTTACGGAGCTTTTTCATAATAGTATCACGGCTAACTGATTTGCCTGTTTTTGCATTAGTCATCACTGCCCCTAATGCAAGGTCTTCAGTTTGTTCTTCAGTAACACTATTTACCTGTATGCCCAACTTTTTAGCAAGTTTTGCAATAAGTTCCAGGTTATCTGTATTGTCGCTTTGGATGATTAAACTTGTCATAATACTAATATACAAAAAAGACCTATAAAGTTTTACTTTATAGGTCTGAATTAACTACGGGTAGAGGATGGGGCTCGAACCCACGACCCTCGGTACCACAAACCGATGCTCTAACCGACTGAGCTACATCTACCGTTTTTAGAGAGTGCAAATGTATAAATCTCTGCCCTAAATGCAAAGAGATTTATTGCAATGGATAAAAAAAGTTGTAAAAAAGATCAATAAGGCATTGTGCGATTCCCTCCCCATGGGAGGGTGCATGGAGGGGTTAATGCTTTGCCGGTCAACCCCTTCCTCCTCCTTCTGAAAGAGAAGGAATCACACAATGCCGCGCTTTTATTTTCATATCCTCAAAATTGACAATCATCTTACCATAATATTTAGAACGCATCTAAATAATAAAGTAAATTTGTACATGGCCGAGCAATTAGTTGAACTGAACGTTACCGGGATGCACTGTAATAACTGTGCGCTATCGGTACATAAGCTTTTGGAGAAGAAAGGCTTGCGCGATATTATGGTTGACTTTGCCGGCGAAGAGGTAAAGTTTTCAACCAGTGACGAAACCGAATTACCCGGCATCATTAAAGATATTGAGGGACTTGGCTACAAGGTAATTGAAAACGCCGCCGACCATCAGCCTAAATTTTACGAAAAGGTGGAAAATAAATTTATTTTTTGCGCCCTGTTTACCGCTCCCTTGCTGCTGCACATGCTGGTGCATGTACCTGTTTTGCATATTCCGCTGGTGCAGTTGCTGCTTTGTTTGCCTGTTTTTGTAGTAGGATGCCTGCATTTTGGTAAAAGCGCCGTAAACTCTATTAAAGGCGGCGTACCCAATATGGATGTGCTGATATTTGTAGGATCTACCGCGGCATTTGTTTATAGTTTAATTGGTACACTTGAGAACCTGGGCGAGAATTACCTGTTTTATGAAACCTGCGCCACTATTATAACACTTGTTTTACTGGGCAATGTTTTTGAAAAACGCTCGGTTACACAAACCACCTCGGCAGTAAAGGACCTGGTGAAAATACAACAAGTAAATGCCAACCGCATGGTTGATGGCACTATTGAACTTATAAACGCCCGCGAAGTGCGCCCCGGCGATACGTTGGTGGTTAACCAGGGTGATAAAATCCCTGTGGATGGCGAGATACTATCGGGCAGCGCCTCGGTTGATGAAGCCATGCTTACCGGCGAGAGCTTGCCTGTAGAGAAGGATAAATACGACAAGGTAATTGGCGGTACCATCGTACAAAACGGCAACTTTACTATGCTGGCTACAAAGGTAGGGTCAAACACCATCCTGTCGCAAATTATCGAGCTGATGAAAAAGGCACAGGCCGCCAAGCCACCCGTGCAAAAACTGGGCGATAGGGTAGCGGGTATATTTGTGCCTGCTGTTATCATTATATCGTTTTTAACTTTTATCATCACCTATTTGGCTACAAATGCGGGCTTGCAAGCTTCGTTATTACATGCTATTGCGGTACTGGTAATATCATGCCCATGCGCTATGGGATTGGCTACGCCTACTGCGGTAATGGTAGGCTTGGGTCGCGCAGCTAAAAACGGCATTTTAATAAAAGGCGGCGACACCATTGAAGTTGTAGCCGATACCAAATACGTTGTTTTTGATAAAACCGGAACACTTACTACCGGTAAATTCAGCATACAGGAAATAAAACCTAAAGCGGGTATTGATATTGAACTGGTACGCGGCATTATTACCGCTATTGAAGAACGGTCAAACCACCCTATCGCCAAATCGCTGGTAAATGGCCTAAAAGGCTTGCCACAAACTAAGGTGATATTACGCGCCGTAACCGAAGAAAAAGGCTTGGGTATGCGCGCCGAAGATGTGGACGGTAACCATTATTTTTTAGGGACAGGCAAATCCGCCAATAATGATGATTTTAATTTATCGCTATATAAAAATCAAGTACTACTGACACAAATAGCTATTGATGATACCATTAAACCCGAAGCTGCTAATTTGATAAGTTCCCTTAAAAAAATAGGTATCATTCCCGTTCTGTTAAGTGGCGACCGCAACAACCGCTGCCTTAAAGTGGCGCAACAGGTGGGTATTGACGAAGTACACGGCGAAAAGCTACCCGATGAAAAGTTAACCGTTATTGACATCTACAAACAAAAAGGCAAAACCATTATGATAGGAGATGGCATTAACGATGCTCCGGCATTAACCAAAGCCGATGTAGGTGTATCTATGAATGATGCCAGTCAGGTGGCTATACAATCAGCGCGGGTGGTGTTATTAAACACTGACCTGCAATCGGTTATTAAATTTTTACAGATAAGTAAACATACCATGCTTACCATTAAGCAAAACTTGTTTTGGGCCTTTGCCTACAATATTGTGGCTATACCGGTAGCCGCCCTCGGCTTTTTAAACCCGATGTGGGGAGCATTTACCATGGCATTTTCGGATGTGGTGGTAATTGGAAATTCTTTAAGGCTGAAGTCGAAAAGGGTTGATAGATCATAGTTCATTGTTCATAGCCTTGTCGCTTTATTAAATTAGCTATAGTTTTCTATTTTTGTTAGATGTTATAGTTCTATGATCCATGAACTATGAACCATGAACTAACACATGATCGAAATATTTACAGACGGCGCATCAAGCGGTAACCCGGGGCCGGGAGGATATGGGGTTATACTGCGATCGGGCAGTCATTATAAAGAACTTTCTGAAGGTTTCCGCAAAACAACCAATAATCGCATGGAACTGATGGCGGTTATTAAGGGGCTGGAAGCGTTGAACAAGCCCAATCAAAATGTTGTAATAACCTCCGACTCCAAATACGTGATAGATGCTATTGAAAAGCGTTGGGTACACGGCTGGGTACAAAAAGGTTTTAATGGCAAAAAGAATAAGGACCTGTGGCTGCGTTACCTGGATGTAGCCAAACTGCATAACATCAAATTTAACTGGATACGCGGCCATAACGGGCACCCGGAAAATGAGCGCTGCGATCAGTTAGCCGTGGCAGCCTGTAAAAATGGCGACCTGAAAATTGACAGCGTTTTTGAGGCTGAGGTAGCTAAAAACAGTTTGCTTTAGCTTGCCATAGGTACAACGCTGCCTTGTTGTGGCGAAAACACAGCCATCATTTCTTCGGCCTGTTTAACCATATTTTCCGAGCCTATAAATATTGGCGATCGCTGGTGCAGGTCGGTAACTTCGGTTTCCAATATCCTATCGTAACCATTACTTGCCCTGCCGCCTGCCTGCTCAATAATATAGGCCATAGGGTTACATTCATACACTAAACGCAGCTTACCATTTGGCGAACTGGCTGTAGCCGGATAAATAAATATACCGCCCAATATCAAACTGCGGTGCAAATCGGCCACCATGGCGCCTACGTAACGCGAAGTATAGGGCCTGTGGGTTTTAGCATCTTCGGCCTGGCAATATTTAATATATTTTTTAACGCCGAGCGGAAAGTGGGTATAATTACCTTCGTTTATAGAATAGATGGTACCATCCTTAGGAATATGCATATCCGGGTGCGACAGGCAAAACTCACCGATAGAAGGATCTAGGGTAAAACCGTTTACACCTTTGCCGGTAGTATAAACCAGCATGGTTGAGGAGCCATATATCACATAACCCGCCGCTACCTGCTCAGTGCCTTTTTGAAATATATCTTCTAAAGTAGTTTTGCCGCTTACCGA
>JAICMD010000097.1 GCA_025929405.1 Mucilaginibacter sp.
CGGTGTTTTTTAACAGATCTGAAAGCCATCCTTTCGGGTTATATTCGCCAAGGTAAATGGCTATGGCGTATGAGAAGGGAACGGATATAATTAATGCAATAAATGATGTTAAAAGCGTACCTAACAAAAAAGGCCAGGCACCGTAAATATTTTGAACAGGGTCCCAAACTTTACCCCATAGGTAACCAAAACCGGATGCCTTTATTGATGGTAACGACTCAACTATAAGTGTTACAAAAAAACCTATAATAAGGAGCAGTAGTACAACACTCATAACCATCAGCATTCGTTTAAAAAGGGTTTCCCATTTTAACTGACTGTTTGATAATTCTAATCTTTTATTTTCCACAAATTCCGGGTTTTTCTAAAGCAATAATTACCAGCCCTGTTTTGCGCAGAACTGGTAATCATTTTATTAGCATGTTATTTTTTGAAGTCTGATTAAAATAATTAAGCAATTAATTCAATCAGCATTCTATAATTATAATATTCGTTTACCACCGTAAGTAGCTGATCTTAAAACAGCTTCTGCAGCTTTAACAGCCGATTTTGAAAGTGGTGCATAGTTTAAAGCATTGCAATATTTCTGACCTTCGTGAATGTTGTACCACATTAATTTTAATAAGTCAGTAGCATGTGCTTTTGTACGGCCATCATAGTTTTGCTCTTTGTAAATAATAGCCCAGGTAAAGCTGGCAATTGGATAGCCCGCAGCGTTATCAGTATTAGTGATAGATACCTTAGTATCAGCAGGGATAGATACATTGCTTGCTAAAGTAGTTGCGGCCAAAGTAGGGGTAATAAATTTACCGCTTTTGTTTTGTATGTTGGCATAAGGCATTTTATTTTGAACAGCATAAGCTAATTCAACATAGCCAATAGCGCCAGGGGTTTGTTTTACTAAACCTGCAACACCTTCGCTGCCTTTACCGCCTAAACCGGCAGGCCAGTTTGGAGCGGTAGCTTTACCAACTTTTGAAGACCACTCAGGGTTAACTTTGGTAAGGAAATCGGTAAATATAAATGAAGTACCGCTACCGTCTGAACGGTGAATAACTACAATTGGAAGGTTTGGCAAGTTAACATTTTTGTTAGTTGCTTTAATTTCTGGGCTGTTCCAGGTTTTAACTTTACCTAAGTAAATATCGGCAAGAACTTTACCTGTTAAGTTTAAAGCGGCACTAACACCAGGAATGTTATAAGTTACAACTACAGCACCCGAAGTCATGGGGATATGTAGGGCCGGAGCAGGTAATTTAGCGGTTTGCTCGTCATTTAAAGGGGCATCTGAGTCGCCAAAGTCAACAGTTTTAGCAGTTACTTGTGAAATGCCTGCACCTGAACCAATTGATTGGTAATCAACTTTTGATGCTTTGTACTCTGAAAATATTTTTTGGAACAGCGGGTTCACAAATGAACTGCCGGCGCCTCTTAAATCTTGTGCCGAAGCTGATAATGCAGCACCTGATGTTGCTATAACAACGGCTGCTAATTTTACATTTTTAATGAATTTCATGTTTTTTTGAGATTTATTTTAAACTATTAGGTATTATTTACCGAAAGTGTAATAGAAAGTGGCTCTTAATACCAAAGTATGGTCATTGGCAACGTAACCGGTTGTGGTTGCTGCTCTTTGATCTTTGTAATTAACCACCCACACATTTGGCGAGAAGTGAATTTTTGGAGCTGGCTGAAAATCAAGACCTGCAGTATAAAAAGTTTCTTTATAAAGCGGAGTATAGTTACCGTAAGTAGTTTGTGTAGTGTAAGTAGGCACAGTAGCATCAAAGCTGGTGTAAGGGCTATAGCTGTCATAACGTGCAAACCAACCCCATTTGTCGTTTATATTACCTTTAGCCCAAACAGATAAACCTTGAGCGGTAGCATTTTCAACACCATGAGCTGTGCTTACAACACCGTTTCTGAACATTTGAGTGTAAGCTTCAACACCTATAGTTATTGGTTTAGTGTTATAGGCAGCAAATATTTTTTGCATGCTTTGGCTTTGACCGCCGGTTGCAAAAGTTGCTTGACCGGTTGGCGCATAATGAGCGTAGATATCTACATATAATTTTTTGTTCAGGAATTTACCCCAGATGTCACCATAAAATATTTTATAGAAACCATTAGCAGGGTTTGCTGCCGAAGTTAAGCTGGCAGTAGTGTTATTACCAACCATAAATACGTAACCAAAGTTTTTGGTTTTAGGATCAAATGTGCCTTGTAAAGCAGCACCAATGTCATAAGAGTTGTTTTTGTGGAAGTCAGTTATAGTTTTTTCAATAAAGCGGTAGCCCCAGGTTGCTTCTGATAATGAAGTAGGAGCGTTTGAGTTACCTGTATTTAATGCAAAACCAGGAGTGCTCATTTCACCAACAACAAGGTCAGTACCGGTCCAAATCTCTCTTATACGTAAATTGAAATTTTTAATCCAGAATGCCATTTTGCCATCAACCAGGTTATCACCATTAACTGTTGTAGTACCTGTCCCGGCTATAGTACCAGTATTTGCATTTGGTTCAGAAGCTAATAAAACTTCGGCACTGAATTTTTGGTTGATATCATAATCATACCCTAAATATAAACGACGGAATTGAAAAGCATTCCTGTTGGGGGGCACGCCATTGTACATAGTTTCAGGACCACGGTTAGCTGCATCAACATGAGGCGCAAAGTACATATCGCCAAATGCGTATCCCCATAATCTTCTGGTAGGTACAAATGTAGCAGGGTCTTCTGCTTTTTTTACGTTGGTGTTTTTTTGTTCAGTTTTAGCAGTATCAACCTTTGTTATTTTTTGAGGTGATACAGCCGCTAATAAGTTTTGAGCCTTACCAGCCATGCTTGTAAACATTATAGCTACAATCAGGGCTACACTAAAAAGTTTTGTAAACATTTTTTTCATATCGCAATGAGGTTAAATAAATTTTGCATCAAAGGTGGCTACTGTACATTATCCTAATGTTAAGGATTGATTAACATTTGATAATGTTATCGGAATATTAACCCCCGCACTTGACCTGCTTTCATAAAGCATTGATTATGATAAGTTAACAATGGCTTAACATGGCGAAAATAATTTTGGAATTTTAAGATTGCATGGCCGGTATACTCAACAACTTCTTTTCCAACAGATCTTTATTTTATAACTTATTTAACGGGGCCGCTAAAAATGTTACCCAAATGGCCGATTTATTAGTTACTGTAGTTAACATAGAAAACCAATATGACCGTGAGCAATTATTTAAACAAATAGACAAGCTGGAAAATAATGGTGATGATATTACCCATAAAATATTTCTTGCTTTAGATAAGGTTATTTTTACTCCCATAAACCGTGGCGCTATACATACATTAGCGGGTGCAATTGATGATGTATCTGATGCGATACATGAAGCAAGCGGAAGGATGAATATTTATAAAATAACCTATTTTGGCCCTGCTATAAAACAAACAGCAGCATTAATATTTGAGGCTGCAAATAAAATTGAAAATGCAGTTGTTTTATTAAGTTCGCCAAAAAGCAATGAAAACATTATTTTATTATGCCGCCATATAAAGCAGCACGAGCGTCAGGCTGATTTAATTTACTATCAATCGGTGGCCCAGCTATTCTCTGAAGAAAAAGATGCTATTAATCTGATAAAATACCGTGAAATAATGGCATCGTTAGAAAATTCAGTAAACTGCTGTAAAAAGGCAGCCGAAGTATTAGAGAGTATAGCCTTAAACAATTAAGGCTATACCGCTTTTTGCTGATTATCGGGTAGGATATCTTTAAGCTCTTTTACTTCCATTTCAAATGCACGCATACGGGCCTGAAGTATATCTACCTCGGTACGCAACATTTGTATTTCTGTAATTAGTTTAACAGTTTCGGGCTTGTTTATTTTTTTATCGCCTGTGCCCAGGATCAGCCATTCGGGCGAATATTTGAGCTGGAAACAAAGTTTGCGGATGAGGTAATAACTAACCTCCTGTTTTTTATTGATAACTTTACTTATAAAACCCTGGTCAACCCCAATAGCACCTGCCAGTGCAAGTTGGCCGCCGTGCTCCTTTACAATTATCTTTAACCGTTTAACTAAAGCTTCGTCAGACATTTGGTTGCAATAATAAACAAAGTAGCCACAAAAAATAAAATAAGTTTATATTAATGATTATGCTTTTTGTGGATATCCTTAACAAGGCATAATTTTTTAATTTCGGCTATCTTAATAACAAAGGGCGCATATTTAAGCCTATCGCCAATCATTTCGCTGGTATTGTCAGAGTGGGCTATTACCTCGTCTGTATTATCCCCGGCTAAAAGCCTTTTATACATTCGATAATCGCCCCATTCAATATAATATACCTCGCCGGGCAAAATTTTCTTATCATGGATGATTTTTAAAGCAACCCAGCAGCCATTCTCTAAATATGGATACATGGAGTGCCCCCACACCGGTAAAGCAAAGTCGCAATCTTCAATACCCGGAAAATTCATACGGCCAACCGCATGTGTATCATTAATATCATTATACACTTCAACGCCTGATGCCGTAGCCGTAATTTCATACATAGGTATACCAGGTTCGGCTACCATTGATATCGGCGGATTCTCATTATCATACATCTTGTATTTGGGCTTTTCAATATAATCCTTGTAATGGCTTTTAAATAGCTTGAATTTTTCAAGATCAATATTTTGGCGGCTTTTAATAATTTCTGTAATAGAACTCGGAGAATTAAACCCCAATACTTCTGCAAGTTGTGCATTACCTGTAAATGCCCTGCCTTTTAGTTGATTATATAATATAATAAACTCCAAAGTTTCGGGACGGATAGTTTTTATTTTGCCGGGATTTGAAGCAGGCTCTTCCATAAAAATATTTTTTTACAGAAATTTCTTTATTCAATAAAGATTTTTCTGTACATTTGTATTGTTCGTTCTACTAAGCTACTATAAAAATAGCTAAAACCAAATTACAGAAGTAAAGAATTTTAAATATGAAAATACAGATTAACCATGCATATAGTTTATAACGCATTGAAAAAGGGCACCGGCCATAACGAACGGGATAATGTCGTACAAAAAAAATATGAAGCCTATTTATCTGTATGCAACAAATACAAGCATGAAATAGCAGCTATACAAAAGCATATCCCCGGTTGGATGCCTGCCTTTAATTATTAAGTTGAACAATAAAAAAATAATTCCATGATAAAAATCCCACAAAAATTAAAAGACCAGATTTGGTGGATGATCATATCAGTAGATTATGATTACAGCCGGATAACCATTGCCGATCATGAAATAAATGATGGTACATTAACCCTATGGCTTGAAGACAAGCAAGATTTTAAAAACTCTTTAGACGAATGCCTGCAAGTGGACATGCCAGCCAAAGAATTTGCAAAAGTAATACGGGCCGAAAACCTGAACAGTTATGAAGGCACTAAAATTCATCCTAAGAAAAACTTTATTTACAAAACCCGTATTGAAATAAACGAGCCGGTACGCTGGTACCAGGAAGATGCTTCGCCGGTTGAGCAGCAATGGGCAAGGGAAGCAGTATTAAAAACTATTTTAACCCAGTTGGTTGAAACAGAAGTAGCTGACGTTGTTAGCTGGTAGTTATGCCAATAGGCATTTGTTTCATAAAAATGTATTATTTTATTTTAAGATCAAAGCTGCCTGTAGCTTTATAGTAAGGTAAACTATGCCTGGTATTATTAAGGATTGTGATAAAAGTACCCTTAGCAATGGTGCTATCCTGTGCAAAGGCAGTAAGTGTTATACTGCTGCTATCCTGTAAGTTAAGAGAAGGGGTTAAAGTATATTGAAGATTAGCTTTATTATTATTGCTTAATAAAAATTGAGTACCTGCTACCTTGTTATTGCTATTATTTTCGGCAAAGCCTGCCGAACTTATGCCAAAACTCATGGTATGGTTTTTATTGATTGCAGTAAATCCAAAATATTGTTTATTATCTAAAAATAAATTAACAAACGCTATGGAATCCTTTTGTGCATCAAAGGTGTACGTAGAATCGCCGATAGTTATATTGAGTGTTCCTGAGGTAGCCAGAAGATTACCCGGTGATAAAGTCATGGCAAGTATTGCCGGATTTGTTGTTGGTAAAGTTTGTACATCTTTTATACTTTGATCTTTTTGGCACGAAAAAAATGCCAAACACAGCAAAGCCATAAAAAATATATAACGTATTTTGCCCATACTTACCGGTTTATATAACTAAAATACGCATAAATAATACCAATAGTTGCTAATGGAAAATTATTTTAACATTATTTAACTTGATTATAACATTGCAGGCGGAAAAACGTGCTAATAAATTCTGAATTTCAAAAAATATTCGGTATATTTGTATATGATATATGCCGAATGGCATTTTAATCATAAATGAAAAATAAATATCCTAAATTTTTATCCAAACAACATCTGACTGAACTGGTAGAAGATTATTTTAATAAGGTTAACCAAAACTTATCTGACAGTAAATTAAGTAAGAGTAAAACTATCCAGGATATTCCCGTTGATGAAATGTCCAATAAAGAACTTTGCGGTCCACCAACGATAGCCGGTTTAGCATTTTACTTAGGTTTTACCAGCAGGGAGCAGTTTGGAAGTTATGAAAGCAACGGTAAATTTGCTGATGACCTAAAACGCGCACGCTTGCGTATTGAAGATGTTTACGAAAGGAAATTACATCAGCAGCCATCAGGTGCCATATTTGCATTAAAAACTTTAGGCTGGAATGAAAAAAGCGAAACTAAAAAACCAGTCAGCACTGCTACTAAAACAATGCGTATAGTAATTGTTGAGGCTGGCCCAAAACCTGCAACTTCCGAAAAAGAGGTTAATATTTAAACAAGTTATTATTAATGATCAAAGATAATGAAGCTTCGGTTTTATTCAGGCTCAACTATGCGTCAAAAGCACAGGTAGTAGTTAATCAGGGTGGTACCAGTTCGGGCAAAACTTATGCTATTGAACAAGTACTGTTTTGCCTGGCTGCACAAAAGGAAAAGCAGATAATTACTGTAGTGGGCCAGGATATACCAAACCTGAAAGCAGGCGCGTTACGCGATGCTTTGACTATTTACAATAACTCGGCCCAGTTACAGGCGCTCATTAAAAATTATAATAAAACGGATAGAGTATTTGAGTTTAATAATGGAACTGTTTAAATGTTGGTGTTAATGTTTCATTCGGAACTACTTTACCACAAAATAGTAGTGGAAATAACGGAGACGTTTTTATTAATACCACAACCGGGTCTTTTGCCCAAAAAATATCAGGCACATGGATTGTAGTTTATACAATACCATCAACTACAGGTATAACAGATGGAACTGTTTTATATGGAATAGGTGTACCCGGTAATGTAACTGGTAATAATAACGATACCTATATAAATACAGGTACAGGGGTTTTTTACAAAAAAATATCCGGTAGTTGGAACCAGGTATTTTCAATGCAAACCGGTCCAGCCGGGCCTGCAGGTGCAAATGGCACTAATGGTACAAATGGAAGTAACGGATTTAGTATATTAAATGGCCCCTCTAATCCATCAAATACAAGTACCGGTGTTAACGGCGACTTCTATATTAATACAACCAGTTATACATTATTCGGCCCCAAAATCACCGGCAATTGGGGAACCGGCATATCATTAATAGGGAATGGCGTACCATCTGGTGGAACAACCGGCGAGGTACTTGCAAAAACCAGTGATGACGATTTCGATAACGAATGGGTTGACCTGGATTTGATTTATTTGAAATCAACAGGCGGTGTACTTACCGGTGATGTGCAGCAGACTACTAATCCTGTTAATGCAAATTCACTTATCACAAAAAGTTATGCCGATAACTTAATTACGGGACTTTCATGGAAACAAGAGGTAAAAGCAGCAACCACAGGAGATATTACATTATCAGGAATACAAACTGTTGATGGTGTTGTGTTGACCCTTAATGATCGAGTATTGGTAAAAAATCAAACCTCACAGATTGGTAACGGTATATACTTGGTGCAATCAAGCGCATGGACTCGAACTATTGATGCTGACACGGGTGCAGAAATTGGCAGTGCCGCGATATTGGTTCGTAATGGCACAACCAATAAAAACACCCAATGGACTTGTATAAATAGCGTCGATCCGGTTATAGGTACCGATAATATCACTTTTGGGCAAATATCAGGCGCGGGTACTTATACAAATGGAACCGGTATAGCATTGGCAAGTAATGTGTTCAGTTTGGATTTAACTTATGTCGATGGCCGATATGTAAAATTATTTGACAATTTGGGTACTCCATCGGCAGGCGTGGCTACTAATTTAACCGGGTTGCCATTAAGTACAGGTGTTACCGGCATATTGCCTATTGCCAACGGTGGTACAGGTTCCGCAACAAAAAACTTTGTCGACTTAACCACTAACCAAAGCATAACAGGCAATAAAACTTTTACAGGTAACACAACTACTAATAACCTTATTAAAGGGCAACAAACCATTGTATCTTCAGCAGGCACAACAACTCTTACGGCAAGCTCACCATATCAAATCAACATCACTGGCTCAACCACACAAACAGTTGTATTGCCGGTTGTAAGTACCTTAACTTTAAACCAACAGTTCTCAGTAACCAATTACAGTACGGGAGTTGTAACCGTACAATCTTCGGGTGCCAATTTGGTCACAGTTTTATATCAGGAACAAACAGTCGTTTTTACCAGTATCGCAACATCAGGGACTGACGCCACGTCGTGGAATACAAGTTTCAGTGCAATTCTTGCTTTAAATGGCACTGGTGGTAATACTCCCTTGCAATTCGGTCGTTCAGATGGCGGTGGTACACGATATGGCTTTTATGCCGGATACTATGGGCTTGGCTCTAACGGTATGGCCTTCGTAGACGTAACTAACAATCAGTATATTTTTAGAGTATCAGGTGGTAATACTAATGTTGATTTTGCTGGGCCTGTAACTGCAACGCAATTTGGCCATATAGTTCTAAATGGTACAGGTTCGCCATCGCACCCCGGTACTATTAACATGGGTAGTAGTGCGGTGCTTAATACAGCCGACCAATCAACTTTAACAACCGTAGGCTCTTATAGTTCAACATTTAATTTTACTGGTACAACTAATGTAACCTTTCCAACAAGCGGCACATTATTTACTACAGCAGGCGGCACTTTAACGGGTATTTTGACTGTGCCTAACTTAATTGAAGGTCAACAATCTATTACTTCGGCAGCTGGAACAACTATTTTAACGGTAAGTTCCCCATATCAAACTAATGTTACTGGTTCTACAACTCAGACTATAGTTTTGCCTGATGTAACTACATTAACCTTAAATCAACAATTTTCCATTACTAATCTTAGTAGTGGTTTAATTACTGTACAATCATCAGGAGGTAGTGTAATAACGGTAATATATTCACCTCAAGCAAGTAGCCAATATTCAACAGTAGTGTTTACTTGTATTTCTTTAACTGGGGCAACAGGAGCTTCATGGAGTACAAGTATAGGCGCTATAGCAGCGTTAGGTACACCTAATACCGCTACATTAAGATTTGGTAGGTTAGACGGTACATTAACCTACGGGTTTTACAATAGCAACCTTGGCACAGGTGGTGGAATGGCATTTTATGACCTGACAAATAACATTAAGATTTTTGGTATAAATGCAGGAAGTAATACCGTCAGCTTTGCCGGTGTCGTTGGTATGGGTGATGTTGTACCAAGCAGGGTTTTAAGCCAAGGAAATATACAATTACCATCGGGAAGTGCTTTATATTTTGATGGTAGCTCATCGACAAATTATGGTATAACTAAATCAGGAATTAATATTAGTTTCTTTAGCGGAGGTACATTTTCATTTAATAACCCTGTAACAGGAACGCAATTTATATCTGATAACGGCTTTGGTGGCATTTATAGATTTTATACATCGGGGGTTAGTAAGAGTTTAATAAGCACTACTAATGGAGTAACCGGTTCTGGCGCAACTGATGATATTCAAATTTTCAATTACGGTGGTGCTTTTGGAGTTTGGACTACTGGCACGAAAAGATTTGCTATTGATGATTCCGGTGCTGCATCGTTTACAAATGGCTTAACTGCTGCATCATTTATTAAATCGGGCGGTACATCATCGCAGTTTTTAATGGCCGATGGTGGTGTTAATAGTAATACCTACCTAACAACATCGGGCACTGCTGCAAATTCAACCCAATGGAACGGGCAAACAATCAACACATCCGGGCTGGCTACAAATGACATATTGCAATACAATGGTACTTCGTGGCAGAATGTTATAAATACTTATAGCGCCCCGCTTATTCATAGTGCCGGTAATACTTCTATACAAAAAGCCGATGCGTCACACGATGGGTATTTATCAGCAACAGATTATAATAGGTTTGCTATTAAAGATTATTATAATACAGTTACCATTAATAATTCAACCGTAATATCCCCAACGGTAAATTCTATATATATATTGCAAAATACCTTAACCGCAAACAGGACTATATCATTACAAGACCCAACGAATCAAGTTGGTGTGACATTGATATTTACAAATTACAATACAAGCGGAACTTTTAGTTGGTCTTTTTCAAATATTTATTTGCCGTATTCAACACCAGGCGGCAACACCTTTACGGTTATACCCAACAACTCCACATTAATGCTTATTTCTGATGGCGTTAGTTGGATAAAAATTAATTAAACAATAATCACCATGCAAAAAGTAAAAAAACAATTAAACATTAACGACCTGCAAATTATCAGTCACGATGCAGCAGTATTGCGCGCATGCAATGGCATACAACCATTTCAACTGGCTAATGACATTAATGGATGTAAGATAGCTGTCGACATTGCTATTAAAAGTTTTCAGGACGAAGTAGACCTGATAAAAGAGCGCGCAACCGATGCTCCGGAGCAAGCTGATAAAGATTTTCAGGAGTTGATAGCTAAAAAGTTTGAAATAGAAATTCCTGAACTAAC
>JAICMD010000136.1 GCA_025929405.1 Mucilaginibacter sp.
GCAATTAATGATACTTTCGAGTCAATAATCAAATGCTTTTCATCCGGCAGGTCAATAACCACATCGGGCTGCAGGCGGCTGCCACCAGCGTCGGTTAAACTAACCTGCATGCGGTACTCCCTGTCTTTAACCAAACCCGAGCGCTCCAATACTCTTTCTAAAATTACCTCGCCCCAGTTGCCCTGTTTTTTGTTGTCGCCCTTAAGTGCCTTAGTCAGGTTTTGTGCCTCGTCGCTTATCTGCCTATTCAGTTCCATTAACTGAGTAATAACGCCTTTCATGGTATTGCGCTCGGCAGCTTCCATATTGTAAACCTTGTCTACCTTTTCCTCAAACGCTTTCAGGTTTTCTTTTAACGGATTTAAAATAGAATCAAGATTATTACGATTAACATCTACAAATTCTTTTGATTTTTCCTTCAGCAGCTTTTCGGCCACATTTTGAAACTCCAACTGAAACTTTTGCTGTATATCCTGTATGGATTTTTCCTGGTCGGCGAGGCGGGCATTTTGTGCTTTAAAGGCTTCCTCGGCTTTGGCCATCCGGTTTTTTTCGGTTATTAACTCATGGTTTAGCGCAACAACCTGGCTATCGTATCTTATACGCTCGTCCTGTAATAATTTATCTGCCTTATCCCTTTCCTGGCTTAAGCCATTGGCGCGTTCTTCGGCCTTGGCTAAAGATATTGTCAGGCGACCGTTCTCATCTTTCAGTCGTTCAACATCAGCCATAGAAACTCCGCTTGCCGATTGTGGTTTCTTTAAAAAAAGCAATACGGCAACTAAAAGTATAATGATTGATGCAACTAAAACAACTACGGTCATTTTGATAAAAATATTAGCAAAACGAAGGTAGGAAAATAGTTAACGGTATAAAATAGTTTGCGCTTTTATTTGTGTTTTTTGTGCTGGCTGTGGCCCGTATCTACAACCGGGTCATCAACATCATGCCCGTCTGTACTGGTATCGGTACCACTGGTTGATTGTGCAAACGGTGCTGCCGAACCATTAATAGTATCGGTAGCTGAAATGCCGCCATTGTAGCCATGGCTCGCGCTTGAATCAACAGTGTGGCCCTCGGTATTGTGGGCCTGGCACGCCGCAAGGTTTATGGCTGCAATGGCCATAATAATAACAAAAGGTTTTTTCATAATAGGAGTTTTGCTGGATAACGCTCTTACAACCATATTATTATTGTGCCCGCTCTATCCGTAACCCAACATCACTAATTTCATGTAGCGGATTATCGCGCATATTCTGTTCTATCTCAAAACGATAGGTTCCTTTAGCCGGAAACTTGTAATTTTTAATAAAGGGAATCTGGTAGCTATAGATATTTCCTGAACCGCTGCCCAACCATTCGCCATCGGCATTTGCCAGTTTAAATTCATACCTAACTGAACCCGTTGTTTTATCAGGATTGATTTGTTTAATGATGGCAAATAAGTTTGAGTACTTATAATCGGCAGTAACCCTAAGGTTAAAGTATAAGTTATAGGGTATCGTTTCATCAGTAATGGTAACCGAATTGGTAATTTTGTTAGCATACGACCAATTGTTGTTTACAATTAATGTGTTGGCATCAATTACAGCATTCGGGTCGGTACAACCGGCTAAACCTATTACAACTAATAATAGCAGCCAAAAATAGTTACGTTGCTTTGCCATTACGGTTGATTTGATGACTGTCCCTGTGGCGGTGGTCCGCCCGGGCGCTGTTTGTTTTTATTGGGCCTGAACCTTTTTTTATTACCGCCTTCGGTGAGCGGGCCCATGGTATTGTTTGGATCAACAGCCTGGCGTTGCTGCTGCCCATTATTTTGAGCCTGTGGTTGCTGTTGATTGTTACCCTTGTTTTTATTTTTATTCTTGTTGCGGTTTTTGTTTTTATTACGGCGCTCGTCTAAACGTGTAAGGCTATCCTGGCCCACTACATTCTCATAATCCAGTATTTTAACCGGCTTGGTTTCAATTTCAACAATTTCGCCTAAATCTTCGGGCAGTTTGCCGTCTTTGTTCATCCGCTGTATTTCCTTTACCCTCTCTATTGTTAAAGGTATCCATGATTCCTCGCGGGGATAGCTAAACCACATTATCCGTTTAAAAATATCCGTTTTTTGGAGTTTGGCCTCGCCTTTTTCAGTTTTAAGATAATTTACATTGTCGGGGATATGTTTAAGGGCATCCATGTAAGTATCCAATTCATAATTTAAACAACATTTTAACTTGCCGCATTGCCCGGCCAGTTTTAACGTGTTTAATGAAAGGTTTTGATACCTGGCCGCAGCGGTTGATACGGTTTTAAAATCAGTAAGCCAGGTTGAGCAACAAAGCTCGCGCCCGCATGAACCAATGCCACCTAAACGGCTTGCTTCCTGGCGCATACCTATCTGCCGCATCTCAATACGTATGCGGAAGCTTTCGGCCATTTTTTTAATTAACTCCCTAAAGTCAACCCGACCCTCGGCAGTATAGTAAAAAGTGGCTTTGGTTTTATCACCCTGGTAGTCAACATCACTTATCTTCATAGATAAGTTAAGGTTAAGTGCCAGCTTGCGGCTGCTATGCATGGTTTCCCATTCCATATCCTTGGCCGCCTTCCATTTATCTACATCAGCAGGGGTTGCCCGGCGGTATATTTTTTTAACAACATCGCCCTCTTTAACGCGGCGTTTTACCAACTGCATACGTACCAGTTCGCCGGTTAACGATACGTGGCCAACATCATAGCCGCCGGTTGTTGCCTCAACAACTACCAGGTCGCCGTTTTCTAAATATATATTGTCGGTATTTATATAAAACTCCTTGCGCGAGCCTTTAAACTTTACTTCAATAATGTTAAAGGGCTTATAATTTACGGGCATATCCATGTGTGCCAGCCAGTCGTAAACATCTAATTTGCTGCAGCCATTTGTAAGACATGAGCCATTACTTTTGCAGCCCGCAGGGGCACATCCGCCTCCCGTTGAGCAACTTCCACATCCCATAATTAGTTCGATATATATTGATTCCCTTGCGGGATTGGTTTAATTTTTAAATAACTTATAATTTGTAAAGATACATCTAAAAACAAAATTTTCGGATTAGCATTTCTCTCTACATGATAATGCGCTTTTTCAAGCGCAGTACTAATGGCCTGTGCCATCGATATATTCATTACCCCGCTCATTTTTTGTGCGGTTTCCAGTTCGGCCGCAGGTAAATGTACCAAATTACCCGCATCTGCCATTAACAGGCAGCACTCGCGTATAAAGCTAATACCGTAGCATAAAAAATTCTTTTGGTTTTCGCGGCCCATTTTAGATAGCTGGTCAACAAAACCAACTATCTCAATTCCTTTGTTGGCGAAACATAGCCTTAGCCATTGCACAAAAAGCCCGTGATAGCCCTTGGTTTCCTGCTGCAGCATGGCCAACGCTTCGGTTAAATTGCCGTTGCTTAAATAAGCTATCTGTGCGGCATTATTTTCGGTTTGGTTATGTTCAGCAATCAGATGGTTCCTGATCTCATCATAACCCAATGCCGGGATTTTAACTAATTGCGTACGCGATAGTATGGTATTTAATATCTGATCCTGGTTTTGGGCTACCAATAAAAACAAGGTATTGGGTTGCGGCTCCTCAATAATTTTAAGCAGAGTATTGCCCTCTTTGTCCAAATACTCTGGCAGCCAAAGTATCAATACTTTATAGGCAGATTCAAACGGCTTAAAGCTGAGTTTTTTAATGATTTGATGGCACTCGGCTATATTTATATTAGCTTGTTTGTTTTCTGCATCTAAATAACCCCGCCAAACATCCAGGTTAAGGTACGGACTGGCTAAAAAAGCTTCGCGCCATTGTTCAATAAAGGTAATTGCGGTATCATCTTTATGCTTGGCAAAAAAGGGGTATGAGAAATGCAGATCGGGATGCATTAGCTTTTCGTATTTTCTGCACGATGCGCATATTCCGCACGAATCATCCTCCTGCTTATCCTCGCATGATAAATATTGAGCATAAGCCACTGCCAGGGCAAGCCCCCCGGCACCCTCCGGCCCTAAAAACAATTGCGCATGACTGACCCGGTTTTCCTTAACCGTGTTTATCAAACGTTGCTTTACGCCATCCTGCCCTACTATTTGTTTAAACTGCATTTGGTGCAAAATAATGATTAGATATGAGATTTGAGTATTGAGATAATGTTTTGACAAAAAACTTGCGTGTTTGACTCACCCGGACTGCGCTTCGCTGGCTCACCCTCTCTTCGCCTTCGGCGTAAGAGGGTTAAATAAAAAACAAAACTCTTATCTTTACAACATGGCGGGCCTAATCTTCAATCTTTATTCTTTAATATTCACAAACCAATGAGAATAATGGCATTTGATTACGGCACCAAACGCATTGGCATTGCGGTTACTGATCCTTTGCAGATCATAGCTACCGGTTTGGATACGGTGCATCCTATGCACATTATTGATTATCTGAAAAAATACCTGGAAACCGAACCGGTGGAGCGCTTTGTTGTGGGCGAGCCAAAGCAAATGGATAATACGCCCTCACAATCAGCCATACACGTTAAAAGGTTTGCAAGTCTGCTTAAAAAAACTTTTCCGGCTATCCCGGTAGAAATGCTGGACGAACGGTTTACTTCAAAAATGGCATCGGCGGCTATAGCACAAAGCGGAATGGGGAAAAAAGCCCGGCAAAATAAAGAGCTGGTTGATAACATTTCGGCAGTTATACTGTTACAATCCTGGATGCAAAAAGCATAAAACATGAACAAAAAGTATTTCTATTTTTATCTGGTATTTGGAATAATATTGTTAATAACCGGCGCCATAAGCTTAATAAAAGATGCCAAGCTTGCTGCGGGTTTAGGCGACCTTATACCTGCGACTCTTATTTTATATATGGCATATAAGACCTATAAAATGAAAAATGATAGTGAGGTGATGTGATAGAATGTGGATTTTATTTTCAGGGACTTACTTATAAGATAAAAACAATTCAATCTATATTTCCTTAATTTTAGCGCATGATAAAACATTTACGGATAATAGGTTTTGGCAGCATACTGTGTATGATTGCCGCGCTGGCGGGCTGTAGTAATAAAACAAAAGGTGTAGTAGTTGCCTCAACACTGCCGCCCAATGCATCCGCGGTTACAAACATTATTCCGGTTTTACCCCAACCGCTTACAACGCAGCAATTTTATACTGTAAAAAGAGATTCGTTACTAAATATTGTAAAACAGGAACAGCCGCTTACCCTGGTTGATAGCCTGGGCGTTGCAATACCGTCGCAATGGGTTGGTACGGTAAACTTTGGTATACGCAAGGCCAATTATGTAGTGATACATTTTACCGGGCAGGATTCAATACAGCAAACGCTTCGCACCTTTTCGGTATTAAGCACCGAAGTAAGCTCACATTACATTGTGGGTAAGGATGGCAAAATTTACCATGTTGTTAATGATTATATGCGCAGTAACCATGCCGGTGTAGGCAAGTGGGGTAATGTTATTGATATGAACAGTTGCTCAATAGGTATTGAGATTGATAACAATGGCACCGAACCGTATACCGATGCCGAAATAAAAAGTTTGCTGGCTTTGTTAAGCTATCTTAAAAAAACATATAATATACCTACAGCAAATTTTATTGGTCATCAGGATTTTGCGCCTAAACGCAAGCCCGACCCCGGGCCGTTATTTCCGTGGAAGTTGTTAGCCGAAAAAGGATTTGGTTACTGGCATGATGACGTGCTTGAACCCGTACCCGACAACTTTGACCCAATGATAGCCCTGCGCCTGATAGGTTACGATATAAGCGACCCAAATGCAGCCATTGTTGCCTTTAAGCGCCACTTTGTACAGGCCGACAGCAACCCTGCATTAAGCCCAACAGATTTAAGCGTGCTGTATAATGTGTATAAGAAGTATTGAGTGATAAGTAAACAACTCAAAACTCATCACTAAAAACTAACTACTTCTTCACCCACCCATCCTTCAGCGTTACCGTGCGGTTAAATACCAGTTTATCGGCAGTTGAGTGTTTATCTAAAGTAAAATACCCTTTACGTATAAACTGGTAACCTTTGCCCGGTATAGCATTTGCCAGATCGGGTTCTATATAGGCACTTGGTATTATATGTAAGCTGTTAGGGTTAAGATAATCTTTAAAGTCGCCGTCTTCGTTAGATGGATCTTCCACCTGGAACAGGCGGTCATATAATCTTACCTCGGCGGTTTTGGCATGCGGTACGCTTACCCAATGGATGGTACCCTTTACATGGATACCGCTGGTGTCCTCGCCTGATTTTGATTCGGGGATGTAGGTGCAATATATTTCGGTTACATTCCCATTGGCATCTTTTTTAAAATCTTCGCACTTAACAATGTAGGCATTTTTAAGTCGTACCATTAAACCAACACCCAGGCGAAAGAATTTTTTTGGCGGCTCTTCCATAAAATCCTCGCGCTCAATCCAAAGTTCCCGGCTAAAAGGTATATCCCTGCCACCATCGCCGCCTTCAACCTCGGGGTTGTTTTCGCCGTGCATAATTTCAGTCTTTTCTTGGGGATAATTGGTAATTATCAGTTTTATCGGGTCCAATACAGCCATACGACGCCATGCGGTTTTATTCAGATCTTCGCGGATGCAAAACTCCAGCAGGCCCACATCAATCATATTTTCGCGCTTGGCTACGCCGATGCGCTCGCAAAACTCACGGATAGATGCGGCGGTATACCCTCTGCGGCGCAACCCGCTGATGGTTGACATACGCGGATCGTCCCACCCCTCTACATGCTTTTCATCAACCAACTGCATTAATTTGCGTTTGCTCATAACTGTGTAGGTCATATTCAAACGCGCAAACTCGTACTGTTTGGATGGGAAAAGGTTAAGCCGCTCAATAAACCAATCGTATAACGGGCGATGCGGCACAAACTCTAATGTACATACCGAGTGTGTTATATGCTCAATAGCGTCAGATTGCCCGTGAGCAAAATCATACATGGGGTATATGCACCATGTATCGCCGGTGCGATGATGATGCGCATGTTTAATACGGTACATCAACGGATCGCGCAAGTGCATATTAGGCGATGCCAGGTCAAGCTTGGCGCGCAATACTTTGGCTCCGTCAGGATATTTTCCCGCCTTCATATCAGCAAAAAGCTGCAGGTTTTCTTCAACAGTGCGGCTACGGTACTGGTTGGGTGTACCCGGTTCGGTAGGTGTGCCTTTTTGTGCAGCTATCTCTTCGGCGGTACTGTCATCCACATAAGCCAGCCCTTTTTTTATCAGTTCAACAGCAAAAGCATAAAGCTGGTCAAAGTAATCGGATGCATACAATTCTTCGGCCCAGTCAAAGCCCAGCCATTTTACGTCTTCTTTTATACTGTCAACGTATTCAGTGTCTTCTTTGGTGGGGTTTGTATCGTCAAAGCGCAGGTTAGTTTTACCGTTATACTTATTTGCCAACCCAAAATTAAGGCAAATAGATTTAGCATGACCAATATGCAGGTAGCCATTAGGCTCGGGCGGGAAACGGGTTAAAACCGCACCTCCGTTCTTGCCGGCATGTATATCTTCTTCAACTATTTCTTCAATAAAATTCAATGATCTCTCTTCGCTCATAATATTTGTAGTGGGTGCAAAAATAATAAATAGTTCGGTTACCCTATTGGAGAGAGAGATAATAAAACCGACGATAGAACCGCACTGTATAAAATTACCTTGCAAGCATATATAAATTGAAAACTATATTAGCTTTGCAAAAAACATTTTGTTAAATATACGCTGTTGGCCAATAATACGTTTAACAGCAACACCAACTGAACGTTATTAACATGAAAACTACCTTTACTAAACTAATTGCTTTAATACTTTTTGTAAGTTTTTATTTTGGCGCAAGTGCGCAATCTGTTCCTGATACAACACGTATATCAGTTGGTTTAGAAGCCGGGGCTCCCGCTTATGTCACTAATTTATATTCGCATATACTCGGAGCCTCATTACGTATTGATTATCCAATAGGTCGTAAAACGTATATTACAGGGACAGCAGGCTATAATATATTATTTGCATCTTCAACAGCATCAACGGCGCCAAGCGGCATATTAAATGTGCAAAATGCCGATATGAAAACCATCCCCCTTAAAATAGGTATTAAACATTTTTTAATACGGCATTTTTATGTACTGGGAGAACTTGGCGGCACACTATTAACCAATAAGCAGGCAGTATATGCTACAAGCACATCGGCCTTTACTTACTCTCCTCAAATCGGGATGCTGTTTTTTCTTAAAAAGCGTACCTACATAGATGCAGGAATTCGTTATGAGGGCGTATCCAGCTTTTATAATGATAACGAAAAGTACAATTTCTGGGGTGCGCACATAGCTTACGCATTCAATCTTTAAGAGCGCAGGATTTTATAAAATTATAAGTTTTATAAAATTTTTGTAAATTGACGCCTTAATTACATTTACCTGATTTCTGTATTGCTGATATGAAGAAAATACTCATCATAGATGATGAAGTTAACGTTGCGCAATTATTATCAAAGTTTTTAACGCGCAATGGTTTTGAAGTGAGCGCCGCATCAAGCGGAACCAGCGGGTTGGAGTATCTTAAAAACAGCGAGTTTGATCTGGTACTTTGCGATTTCAGGCTGGAAGACACGGACGGCCGCGAGATGCTTAAAAAAATAAAAAAGCACTATCCGCAAACAGGGGTAATTATCATCACCGGATATTCGGACATTAAAATGGCGGTTGAACTCATCAAAATGGGCGCCTACGATTATATTTCAAAGCCGCTTTATCCCGATGAGATATTAAACACCATTAATAAAGCGCTTGAAACCCACCACGCGCTGGTTGAAGAAGAACAGGAACAGGAAGAGGCCAAAAAAACGGTTAAAGCCAATAATAAGCAAAACTCAACGGGTATTGTTATTGGTACCAGCAAGGCATCAAAGGAATTAAAGTATCTTCTAGTTATGATCGCTTTTTTGGTAGGGCCATGGAATATTTTACTAATACTATAAGCCTGTTTGATCAAAAATTAGCAAATAAAATAGATGACTCAGA
>JAICMD010000244.1 GCA_025929405.1 Mucilaginibacter sp.
CGCGCTCGCTATAATCATTATGCAATACGTAACCAGCCACATGGTTTAAAGCATCTTCCTCGCTTACATAGCTTGCTTTTTTACCAATCACAATAGCCAGTTCAACTTCCCAGTCGGTTTTTTTAATGTTTTTTGGGATTATCAGATCATCATTAGGGCCAACAATGGCTGAGGTTGCTTTGAAGAATATAATTGGTTCTGTAGGTGTAGACGCGCCGGTTTCGGCTGCATGATCTTTATAATTTAAACCAATACACACAATTTTTGAAGGACGTGCCAGCGAAGGGCCAAGCCGGGTACCTTTGCTAACTTCCGTTAATCCGCCTTTTTGTATATCGCTTTTTAATTTTACAATACCATCACCTCCAAAAAAAGCCTCATCATAATCCTTTACCAGGTGCGATACATCAAACCATTTATCATTTTCAATTATCCCTGGTTTTTCGGCGCCGTTTTCTCCAAATCGTATTAATTTCATATTTACTCGTTGTATACTATTAGTTGTTAAGTGTGGTAAAACCACCATCAATAGGGTAATCAACCCCGGTTATAAAGGCAGCCTCATCGCTGCATAAATATAAGGCAAGTATAGCAATTTCCTGCGGTGTTGCCATGCGGCCAATAGGTTGTGTTTTTGATAGTTTATCAAACATCTCATCTATATTGTCCGGATAATTCTTCTGTAAAAATCCATCAACAAATGGCGTATGCACCCTTGCCGGTGATATTGAGTTACAGCGGATATTCTCGCCGATGTAATCTTTAGCCACACTCATGGTCATGGATCTGATAGCCCCTTTAGCAGTACTATACACAAAACGCTCAGATATACCCACTAAAGCCGCAACTGAGCCAATGTTTACAATAACACCGCCCCCCTTTGCCCGTAATTGGGGGATGCCCGCAAATGTACAATTGTAAGCCCCCTTTACTATTACAGCCATTACTTTATCAAAATCAGCTTCGGATGTAGTATCGGCTTTTCCTATATGGGGGATGCCTGCATTATTTATTAATATATTTATTGAACCTATCCTTTCAAATGTCTTTAAAACCTGCTGATGATTGGAAACATCGCATGTATGCACAAAGGCAGTGTTATTATTTTTGATGATCTCCGCCTTCGTTTCATTGGCCTGCTGTTCATTAAGATCTAAAATATGCACCTCGGCACCGTGTTTGGCCAGTAACAATGCTATGGCTTTACCAATGCCGCTTCCCGCCCCTGTTATTACCGCTTTTTTATTTTGTAATGAAAACATTTCCCTTCTCTATCCGCAATTATAAACTAACACCGCGTTTCCACGGGATAAAATCATCCTGGTTAAGCTGTACTGCTTTGGGTATTTCCTCGCCGCCGGCAACTTTTATACAATATTCCAAAATATCCTCGCCCATTTCTTCAATGGTCTTTTCGCCGCTGATAATGGGGCCGGTATCAATATCAATAATATCGGCCATGCGTTTAGCCAAAGCCGAATTTGTTGCCACTTTTATTGTTGGGCATACAGGATTTCCGGTTGGTGTGCCTAAGCCTGTTGTAAACAAAATTAAGGTTGCACCCGCTGCAGCTTTACCGGTAGTTGCTTCTACATCATTGCCCGGTGTACACACCAAACTGAGGCCTGGCTTGGTAGCAGGTTCGGTATAATTTAACACATCAACAACTGGCGATTTACCGGCTTTAAGCGCTGCACCTGCTGATTTCATGGCATCTGTTATCAAACCATCTTTTATATTCCCCGGTGAGGGGTTCATGAAAAAGCCCGAGCCTACTTTATGGGCAGCTTCGTCATAATCAGTCATCAATTTAATAAACTTTTCGGCGGTTGGCTTGTCAACAGATCGGTCTATCATTTCCTGCTCCACGCCATTTAATTCCGGGAACTCGGCCAATAAAACCTTAGCGCCCAAGCCTACCAGCAGGTCGGCGCAATGACCAACAGCCGGGTTGGCCGAAATACCGCTAAAGCCATCGCTGCCACCGCATTTAACACCAACAGAAAGCTTGCTTAACGGAGCAGGTTTACGCTCAAACTTATTAATCTCTATCAGGCCCTTAAACGTATCACGTATGGCCTGCTGCATCATTTGTTCTTCGCTTTGCGAAGTTTGCTGCTCATAAGTAAAATAAGGCTTATCAAAGTTAGGGTTACGCTCCACTAAGGTTTGCTTAAACTCGTTCAATTGTAAATGCTGGCAACCCAAACTAAGCACAGTAACGCCCGCAACATTGGGATGGTTGGCATAAGCAACCAACAAGCGGCTCAACACTTCCGAGTCTTGGCGTGTGCCGCCGCAGCCGCCGGTATGGTTCAAGAACTTTATACCATCCACATTTTTAAAAACACGGTTGGTGTGATTTTGCGGCCGTGGCTCAAAGCTTACGTTACTAATATCCTCTCCTTTTTCAAATGCCTCAACCAGTTTATGGGTGTAGGTTTTGTATTTATCATCAACCGCATAACCTAACTCGGCATATAACGATTCTTTGATAATGTCCAGGTTCCTGTTCTCACAAAAAACCGTAGGGATAAACAACCAGTAATTAGCTGTGCCTACCTCGCCGTTGGTACGATGGTAACCGTTAAAGGTACGACCGGCAAACTTACTTACATCCGGAGCTTCCCATTTATAATCCACTTCGCGGTAAGCATAAGGTTCGGCGGCGTGTTTAGTGTTTTCAGTACTCATGCGCATACCGCGTTTTACGTCGCTTTGCACTTTACCTACTAAAACGCCGTACATAATAACGGCATCACCAGCCTTCATATCCTGCATAAAAAACTTATGCTTGGCGGGTATTGGTTCAACTGTTGTAAATTCTTCCCCTTCAAAAAGCAGTGTAGTATTGGCAGGCAAATCTTGCAGGGCCACTAACACATTATCTGCTTTATTTATCTTGATAACTAACGCATTCATTTATTCAATTATTCTACTTTTAATTTTAACTCATGCTCGGTAACAACCGGCTTCCATGTTTTCCGGCCATAAAACAATATCACCAAAAAGCATAAAAACGGTACTGTATAACCATATTGAATATTACCGGTAACGTCAGAAATATAACCCAAACCTAACGGCAATACCGCGCCGCCCACTATGGACATAACAATTAACGATGATGCCAGCTTGGTATCTTTTCCCAGGCCCGCTATTCCAAACGAAAATATGGTTGGGAACATAATCGACATAAAAAATGCTACACCTATTAATGCGTAAACGGTAATAAAACCATGTAAAAATATGGCGGCTAAGGTTAACAATGCGCTAAAAAATGCATATAACATCAATAAACGGTTAGGCGCTACATAACGCATTACAATTGTGCCAAAAAACCTGCCTGCTAAAAAAGCTGCACCTGCCGCACCCGAATACAAACTTGCTTCTTTATCAGTAATTCCTGCCGACGTAGTTATAAAACGTATAAAAAAACTAATTACGCATACCTGTGCACCTACATAAAAAAATTGTGCTATAATGGCCCAAACTAAATGCCTGTGGCGAAGCGTATGTTTTATGGACGAAGTTTCTATCTCTTCCTTATTATCTTTAATATCAGGCAGCTTGGTAAATATTACCATAATAGCTATCAATATAATAGCTATACCTAATGTTAAATATGGCCCTTTAACACTGCTTGCTTCGGCAACTAAATAGGCTTGTTTAGCCGCTGGCGACATCGAGTTAAGCTGTGCCTCAGAATAATTATGGGCCGATAAAATAAACTTACCGCCAACCACCGGCGCCAGAAAAGCCGCTAAACCATTAAACGATTGGGAAAAGTTAAGACGTTGAGTAGCGGTCTCAGGCGGACCTAATATGGTTACATAAGGGTTTGCTGCGGTTTCTAAAAAGGCAAGCCCGCAAGCAATAATAAACAGCGCACCTAAAAAGTATATATACTGGCGGGTATCTGCCGCAGGCAAAAACAATAAGGAACCAATGGCAAAAAAGGTTAATCCTAATATAATACCGTTTTTATAACCAAACTTCCGCATAAAATAACCTGCAGGCAGGGCCATAGTAAAGTAGGCTATGAATACCGAAAAATCAACAAAGGCTGTTTCAAGATCAGTTAGCTTAAATACCTTTTTTAGGTGCGGAATTAAAACCGGGTCGAGGTTGTGTATAAATCCCCAGAAAAAAAACAGGCTGGTTACCAGAATTAGCGGAAACAGATAGCTTTTTTTGTTTTGAGTATCTGATGTAAAGTCTTTGTTGTTGGCGTGGTTCATATATTGGTTTTAATAATATAATAACACATACAGCCTTAGCGGTATAGGTTAGGTTAGTTAATTAAAATATATCGAGTAATGGGTTATAATTTCCGGTTAATATAGCATTTGTTTTACTTAGATAAAACATGTGCTGTCACAAAGAAAGGCTAAAATTGCATTTAATAATTTAGCTTTATTGCATAAATAATAAACTATATTGTATTTTAAAACGATTTTTGCCTGCCTATTGGCACGAATAGTTAATTTTTAATACATCTAAACCCCTATGAAACCACAGCGATTAACCATAACATCGGGCCATGCACACTCGTTTAGCGCGCGATGCGACCTGCTGCCCGACATAAACAATAGTTGGCATTACCATGAGGAACTGGAACTGATATATTTTAAAAGTGGCCGCGGTACTCAGTTTATTGGTGACAGCATCAGCAATTTTGGCAATGGCGATGTAGTTTTGGTGGGCAGTAACCTCCCCCATTTCTGGCAATATGATCCGGCTTATTTTACAGACAGGTTTACGCATCCCGTTGAAGTTTACGTAGTGCACTTCTCCAAAGACTTTTGGGGGAATACTTTTTTATCCCTGCCCGAGAATATTGAAATAGCAAGGTTGATAGAACGATCTAAACGGGGTATTAGCCTGCAAGGCGAAACCCGCGATATGGTTGCCGGATTGCTAAAAAAGATCATTGAAGCCGAAAGCCCGCGCCGCCTGCTTTATTTGTTGGAAGCATTACAGGAAACTGCCAATTGCAAAGAGACTGAATACCTGGCATCTTTTGGTTTTAAAACTGATTTTGCCGAGCATGAACGCGACCGTATA
>JAICMD010000163.1 GCA_025929405.1 Mucilaginibacter sp.
GAAAGTCCTATCAGTAAGCGCGCCTACCGGGCATACATCAATTACGTTTCCTGAAAAATCATTATCAACAGCGGTTTGTATATAGGTTGATATTTCTGAGTGGTCGCCACGGTTCAGTATCCCATGGATACGATGATCGGTGATCTGATCGGCTGTGAAAACGCAGCGATAGCACAGGATGCAGCGCGTCATGTGCAATTGTATTTTATCGCCTATATCAATGCGGTTAAATGTACGGCGGTCAAACTCATAACGGGTGCTAACGGCACCATGTTCAAAGCCCAGATCCTGCAAACTGCACTCACCTGCCTGGTCGCATATAGGGCAATCTAACGGGTGGTTTATCAATAACATCTCTACCACACCTTTGCGTGCCTCCAATACCTCTGGCGAGGTAATGTTTTGCACTTCCATCCCATCCATTGCAGTGGTACGGCATGATGCTACCAGCTTAGGCATAGGGCGGGGATCTTTTTCTGAACCCTTAGTCACCTTTACCAAACAGGTACGGCATTTACCACCGCTGCCTTCCAGCTTTGAGTAATAGCACATAGCAGGCGGAACAATATCGCCACCTATAACCCTTGCGGCGTTAAGGATGGTTGTTCCGTCAGGTACTTCTACTGATATTCCGTCTATTGTTACTTTCATTGACGTTTGTTATTTGTCAAGTTTATTCTAAATCCTTTTGTCATGTTGAGCGATAGCGAAACATCTTATTCGCTTTGCATATCGCTCGTATAAGATTCTTCTCCGCCAATAGACGGATCAGAATGACAATCTTCTTTTTCTATCGTCATTGCGAGGAACGAAGCAATCTCTGCACATGCAAATCCGCCATGATTATAGGGGATTGCTTCGTTCCTCGCAATGACGCGTGGTTATTTATACTATGCCGCAGGCTCCGGCTTTGGCAACGGGTCCGCGTAGTGAGCAAGTCCATAATTTCTTACGGTAGCTTCACTGGCATGCGTTACGTGCCATTCAAACTCATCCCTGAAGTGGCGTATAGCGCTGGCTACCGGCCAGGCTGCCGCGTCACCTAACGGACAAATGGTATTACCTTCAATTTTTTTAGATACATCAACCAACAGGTCCATGTCGCTTTGTTTGCCGTGGCCGTTCTCTAAACGGTGCAATACCTTTTCCATCCAGCCGGTACCTTCACGACAAGGCGAACATTGTCCGCAGCTTTCATGATGATAAAAGCGGGCAAAGTTCCAGGTGTTGCGTACAATACACTGGTCTTCGTCAAAAGCAATAAAACCACCCGAACCTAACATAGTTCCGGTAACAAAGCCACCGTCGGATAATGATTCATAGCTCATTAACCTGCCTTCGCCATTCGCTGTCTTTAAAAATAAGTTAGCTGGCAAAATTGGCACGGATGAACCACCTGCAACAACTGCCTTTAAGCGTTTGCCGTTGGCAATACCACCGCAATATTCATCGCTGTATAAAAACTCTTCGCACGATAGGCCCAGGTCAATTTCATAAACGCCCGGTTTATTTAAGTTGCCTCCGGCAGATATTAATTTCGTACCAGTACTACGACCGATACCTATTTTAGCGTATTCTTCGGCACCCTCGTTAATGATAGGTACAACAGCAGCAATTGATTCCACATTATTTACCACTGTTGGACAGCCGTATAAACCGGCAATAGCGGGGAATGGTGGCTTAATACGCGGATTGCCACGTTTACCTTCCAGTGATTCTAATAACGCAGTTTCTTCACCGCAGATATAAGCGCCGCCACCCGGCTGCACATATAGCTCCAGGTCATAACCCGTGCCTAAAATATTTTTACCTAAAAAGCCTGCATTTTTTGCTTCCGCAATGGCACGCTCCAGTATGCGTATCTGCGGCATCATTTCGCCACGAACGTATATATATGATGTTTTTGCACCCAGTGCAAAGCTTGATACGATCATCCCCTCTATCAATAAGTGAGGGATATGCGTCATCAAATACCTGTCTTTAAAAGTGCCGGGTTCAGATTCATCAGCATTGCAAACCAGGTAACGCGGTACGCCTTCGGGTTTAGCCAAAAAGCTCCACTTCATCCCGGTAGGGAAACCTGCACCACCACGGCCGCGTAACCCCGACTTTTTAACCTCTTCCACAATTTCTTCGGGGGTAAGGGTTTTCAAAGCTTTCTCAACCGAAGCATAACCACCTTTTGAGCGGTACACTTCAAAAGTATTGATGCCGGGTACGTTTATATGTTCTAAAAGTAATTTGCGTGCCATTACTATTAATATATGCTACTGCTTGGCAGTAATGTTTTTTTCTCTTTTGTTATCATTAATAGATCCTTCCGGTATCGTTATAATGATTAATGTGCCTTATTATACAGGTTGCAAACGCTATTACTACAAGCGGTGCCAGTATAATGGCGTTGTTGTCTAAGCTATGATCCGCAAGTATTAAAATTAAAACAGCTACGAATAAGATATCTGCTAATATTAAACTTACGGCGTTGTCCATGCTGTTAGCCCTTTTCTCTCAGATCGGTGATCAATTTATCAACCGAATCATTGGTTAAATTTTCGTAAAAGGTATATTCCGGACCAATTTGCAATACCGGTGCAAAGCCGCAGGCGGCCAAACACTCAACCCCGCGCCAGCTAAACAAGCCGTCCGGAGTTACATCACCTTCCTTAACACCCAGCTTTTGTTCAATATGATCCATTATTTTTTCGGCACCTACCAGGCAGCATGGCCCTGTGCGGCAAACCTCTAACACGTACTTGCCCTGCGGGCGTAAAAAGTACATAGTATAAAATGAAGCTACTTCATAAACCTCAATAGGCTGCAGCTTCAAATACTCGGCAACTTTATCCATCGCAGGGGCGCTTACCCATTGAAACTCGGCTTGTACCAGGTGCAGGATAGGCAACAGCGCCGATTTTTGTTTCCCTTCGGGATAGCGGCTTACTATATCAGCAAATTTGTTTAGCAACTCCGGCGAAAACTCTACCGGTGTTTGTACGGTATCTTCAACTCTAAGCATCTAACTCTCCTGCTATAACGTTTAAACTACTCATGTTTATGATCGCGTCAGACAGTAACATCCCGCTGCTCATTGGGGCATACATCTGGTAATTAATAAAACTTGGCCTGCGGAAGTGCAAACGGTACGGCGAACGGCCGCCATCATTTACCAGATAAAAACCTAACTCGCCGTTAGCACCTTCTACCGAGTGGTAAACTTCACTGTTTGGTGTTTCAATCTCGCCCATCACTATTTTAAAGTGATAGATCAAGGCTTCCATATTATTATATACTTCCTCTTTTGGAGGCAGATAGAACTCAGGTACATCCGCATGGAAAATATCTGAAGGCTCTTTTGCAATCTTGGTTAAAGCTTGCTCAATTAAGCGCAGGCTTTGCCACATTTCTTCGTTACGTACCAAAAAGCGGTTATAAACGTCGCCGTTATCGCCTACAGGCACTTCAAACTCAAAATCTTCGTATGACGAGTATGGGTTCATGGCCCTTACATCGTAATCAACGCCGGCAGCACGTAATAACGGGCCGCTCCAGCTATAGTTTAATGCGGTTTCGGCAGTAACCGGGGCCACACCTTTGGTACGGTCAATAAATATGCGGTTACGGGTAAATAACGATTCAAATTCTTTTAACGCTTTCGGGAAATCTACCAAAAACTTACGTAGCTTATTAAAGGCAATGGCGTTAAAGTTACGCTCAAAACCGCCTATACGGCCAATATTGGTAGTAAGGCGCGAGCCGCAAACCTCTTCATAAATTTCATATATCGCTTCGCGAAACTCCATAAGGTACAGGAAGCCTGTGAATGCGCCGGTATCAACACCCAATACACCGTTACAAACTATATGATCGGCAATACGGGCCAGTTCCATTACGATGATGCGCAGGTAATCAACGCGTTTTGGGGTTTCAATACCTAAAAGCTTTTCAACCGTCATGTGCCAGCCCATGTTGTTAATCGGCGACGAGCAATAGTTTAGCCTGTCTGTTAACGGGGTTATCTGGT
This sequence comes from Mucilaginibacter sp., assembly GCA_025929405.1. Lineage (GTDB taxonomy): Bacteria > Bacteroidota > Bacteroidia > Sphingobacteriales > Sphingobacteriaceae > Mucilaginibacter. The sequence goes on from JAICMD010000163.1 coordinate 4,022, forward strand.
AAAAAGGGCGGTGTTCGGCAATTTTTTCAAAAGCACGGTGTATATAACCAATGGTTGATACACCGCTTACAATCCGTTCACCATCCAGTTGCAAAACGTTCTGGAACACACCGTGTGTTGCCGGGTGCGTTGGCCCTAAGTTTAGGGTTGATAGTTCGCTTTGCGGATCGTTATCTGTATATACGGGGTGGTTTTGCATTCTCTTATCTTCCGAAAAAATAATCTTTTTTATCTACACGGTTAGGGTCTTCCAACGGGAACTCTTTGCGCATCGGGAAAGCCGTCATGTCGTCAACATTCAAAATCCTGCGCAGGTCAGGGTGACCGTCAAATATTACCCCAAAAAGGTCATAAGTTTCGCGCTCCATCCAGTTGGCGCCATCCCAAAGGGTGGTTGCCGTAGGGATGTGTACATCGCCATCGGCTAAAAATACCTTAATACGTACACGTACATTATTTACCAGGCTATGCAGGTGATAAATAACGCCGATTGGTTTTTCCTGTTCAGGATAATGGATACCTGTAATGTCTGTTAAATAAATAAACTGCAGTGCAGGTGTATTTTTTAGATATGTTAAAACTTCAATAATGCTTTCGCGGCTGGTTTCTAAGGTCAGCAATCCGTAGGGTTCGCCAAGTACGGTTACTTTATCTGCAAACTGGTCTTGTATGTTTTTTAGAAGTTCTTCGTTAGTTAACTTACCCATTATTGTATACCGTATGAAGCTAATAATTTTTGGTATTCAGGCGTTTCACGCCTGCGTACCGATTCGGTTTTAACCAGATTTTGTATTTGCATAAAGCCATCAATAATAGCTTCGGGGCGCGGAGGGCAGCCGGGCACGTAAACATCAACCGGGATGATCTCGTCAATACCCTGCAAAACCGAATAAGTATCAAATATACCGCCGCTTGAGGCGCAGGCGCCAACGGCCATTACCCAGCGCGGCTCGGCCATTTGCAGGTAAACCTGGCGCAGTACCGGACCCATTTTTTTGGCAATGGTGCCCATAACCATCAAAAGGTCGGCCTGGCGCGGCGAAAAGCTTAAACGCTCGGCGCCAAAACGCGAAAGGTCATAGTGCGATGCCATGGTGGCCATAAACTCAATACCGCAACATGATGTAGCAAAAGGCAAGGGCCATAATGAATTTGCACGGGCCAGGCCCACTGCCTTGTCTAGCGAGGTAGCGAAAAATCCTGCACCCTCAACTCCCGCAGGAGATCCAACAATCTGAATATCACTCATGAATATCTGTAAACACAAAAACCTTTCTAATAAAATTAGAAAGCGCAAATTTATAATAAATACCTTGAAAAAATGGCGTTAAGGAGAAGGGAAATGTATTTAGAATCAGTCTAAACAATTGAAGTTCTATCCTTATTAAACACATTCATATCATATAAACGACAATGAATGATTAAAATTATACCGATGCCTAATTTATATCGCAATGTTTATTTAGCATTAACAATCCGGTTAAAAATCCGTCGCAAACAGCCCTGCAAATAGTCTTGTTTGCCTACGTAATTATACCTTTCGCTTTAGTATATTTGTTATACAATCACCAAAAACCTCAAAATATGAAAACAACAAAAGTTTTGTACTGGATCTTTAACGGCCTGTTTGCCTTTATAATGTTTGGCTCGGGCATCCCTGCTGTGCTGTCAACTGCCGATGAAATAAAGGGCATCCATGATATGCTGGGCTATCCTGCATATATTATACCGGTTATTGGGGTAGCTAAAATTATCGGATCAGTTGCCTTATTTATACCCGGCTACCCGCGGTTAAAAGAATGGGCCTATGCAGGCTTAACCTTTGATTTGATATTAGCCACTTTCTCAGTATACAAAGTACCTAATCCGGGCGGCCCATGGTATGTTATGTTGGTTTTCCTGGCAATAGCAGCGGGAGCTTACATTACGTATCATAAACTGGTTAAAGTTACCAGCGACGAGCAGATATAGAAGATAATACAACCACATATATAACAAGCCCGGTTTATAATATTAAGCCGGGCTTGTTATTTTTATAGCATCCTGATTATTAAAAAAAAAGCCTAAATATTTTGAAAATAGAAAACAATGTTTAAGTTTGTTCAACATTGTTGAATATAAACCTGATTTTACTTTATTATCGTGCAAATCTATTCTGAACCCACCGTGCAAGAGGTTGATTTTTTCGACATGGGCGACCGTATACGCATACTACGCAGCAACCAGAAAAAAACGTTACAGGAAGTTGCCGACGGCTGTGGGCTATCAAAAAGCATGATATCTAAAATAGAGAATGGCAAAACTATACCCTCGGTTGCTACACTGGTTAAAATAGCACAGGTATTAGGTACCACTATTTCTGTTTTGCTTGAAAAAGAAGGCTGGGCAAAGGCTGTAGTTAACACCCAAACCGAGGCTATGGAGCAGCTGGTAAATACCGAAAAAGGCTATGCCATTTTTCCGTATGCTGCGCAGTTTCATGGAAAAAAAATGCAGCCCTTTTTATTCAAGGCTACAAAAGGCGAGGTTATTCCGCATCAACTATCGCATGAGGGCGAAGAGTTTATCTATATTATTGAGGGAGAGATGCAGATGCAGGTGGGCGAAACAGAATATCTGTTAAAAAAAGGTGATACTTTATATTTTAATTCATTACAAAAACACGGGATAACCCCGGTTAGTGATGAAGTAGTATACCTTGATGTTTTTGTTTAAACCAATATCAGGTGGTATGCGGTTATATCTTATCTGGACACCAATTTTCAGAAGATGTGCCGCAAAGCATCTAACTTATAAATTAAATACCTGAATATGAAGCATCTTAATAAGATCACCTGGCAGCTATTGCTTATAATAGCTGCCCATTGCGTGCACGCGCAAACACCTGCAAATAAGCCCGTTACTATTGATGTGGACTTCGGCAAAAAAATGGGACCATTAAATCCTATCTGGGCCAACTTTGGCTACGATGAGCCTAACTATACTTACATGACCAATGGGCAGCAGCTACTTACCGAAATTTCGCAGATGACCAAAGTGCCGGTAAACATCCGTATGCACCACCTGCTGGTTACGGGCGATGGTACCCCGGCATTGAAATGGGGATCGACCAATGTTTATACCGAAGACAAGAACGGCAACCCGGTTTACGATTGGACCATTATTGACCGTATTTTTGATGTTATAGTTAGCCGTGGTATGCACCCTATTGCACAAATAGGTTTTATGCCGCAGGCATTGTCAACCCATCCTGACCCTTATTACAAGGCTGATGGCGTAAAGTATTCGCCAAAGGATTATAAAAAATGGAGCGACCTAATATATGCCTGGGTACGCCACAGTGTTGACCGTTATGGCCAAAAAGAAGTTGAAAAATGGAACTGGGAACTTTGGAACGAACCTGATATTACCTATTACTGGAAAGACAGCACCGAAGACCTGATAAAACTATACGATTATACCGCTGATGCTGTTAAGCGCGCCTTGCCTACAGCTATATTAGGCGGCCCGGAAACTACCAGCCCAAGCGGTGCCAAAGCAGCCGCCTTTTTAAAGCAATTTTTAACCCATATTGTTAGCGGTAAAAATTATGCCACCGGTCAAACCGGCGCGCCTCTTGATCTGATCACCTTTCATGCTAAGGGTAATA
>JAICMD010000150.1 GCA_025929405.1 Mucilaginibacter sp.
CCTTCCGCGGTGAACTGGATATTACCAAATTGAGCTATCATGCCTTTGCTTATGTGGCAGATCAGTATGTGCTTCTGGATGCGGGCAGTGCGCTGGGCTTTGGGGTTGGACCACTTTTGATTTCGAATTTCGAATTTTCAATTTCGGATTTATCCTCCGGCGAAACCCTTATTCTAATCTATAATATCAAAAATCCGAAATCGTAATTCCGAAATCCGATATTCGAATGAGCGGAAGACGAGGTTCGAACTCGCGACCTATAGCTTGGAAGGCTATCGCTCTACCAACTGAGCTACTTCCGCTTTTTTATTAATTAGTGAATTAGCGAATTAGTGAATGGTTGAATGTTTTACATTCACTCAATCACTAATTCAACCCTCACTCATTAATCCGTGGGGGGAGAAGGATTCGAACCTTCGTAGCCGAAGCAACGGATTTACAGTCCGTCCCATTTGACCGCTCTGGTATCCCCCCATTGTTTTATTTCGGATATCGGATTTAAAATGCCGGATTTAAAAATCCGATATCGAAAATTCGAAATTCGAAATCAAAACAGAGCCTCCTATCGGGATCGAACCAATGACCTACTGATTACAAGTCAGTCGCTCTACCAGCTGAGCTAAGGAGGCTTTTATTTTTACCTTCTCTACCGATCCAAATGCAGATCTCAGGAACTGACCGGAAAAACGCCGGGCAATTGATAAGGTTAATTTTTACTTTTTAAAGAACCACCTCTCTTTATACAATGAAACAGGTTACACACCACCTCTCCGAAAGGGATTGCAAATTTACAAATAATAAATGCCCAGCAAAATTTTTTATCAAAAAAAGTTTAGCGGCTTATCCGAGTGATTTTTGAAAGGATTTTTGCCAATTACAAATTATATTACAAGCTATAAAACAGGCCTGATAACATGCAAAAATATATAGTTATTTAACACCTTAATTGTTAAGCTTTTGCGCAATGCTGCCAATATTGCCGTGCATATCGCTCCCTTCAATAATAATGTTATAATTGCCGGGCCTGTCGCTTGCGTAAAAAGATATAGTAGCTTGCCCATCCTTATCAGTAATTACCAACGGGTCCCAATGAATGGTTGAACGAAGATCTTTTATTACTGCAAATGACTTTGGTAAGTATCTTGGCCTGTAAAAGTTTTTGGCAATTATAAATGGCAGTGGTTTATAATCATCAGTCCCGGATGCCTGCCGGCGATAAGGCCCTATACCTTTACGTGTGGTAATTTCAATATAGGCATAAGGTATTTCGGCAAGACTGTGAATTTTAATTTGTTTCATTCTGTTTTCTCCGGGCTTATTAGAATTACTAAGTGCATTATATAGTTCAGTATAACCGGTACTGCTCATTACCTCAATACCTGTTATATCCTGCGCAGGGTATGAAGCAAGGTAACTTTCCATAAAATTGTATCTTTCTGTATAATATTCTGGTATATCATTATTTCTCGATTCAAAAAACATCTTATTTAAACTTATACCATCAATTACAAAAGCTACTTCATTGCCACTTATCTTAAAGGCTTGCCTTAACGGCTTTTGATTTGGGAAACCGCCTACCGTCAATCCCTTAACCTTTAAATCTAAAAGTTCGCCCAATGTTGACACCCCTGTTTTTCCAATTTCCTTTTCTGTTATTATCTGGTCGGCACCGCCGGGGCCATTAAGGTTATGCGAGGCAGGTATTATTTTTTTTTCTTTTATTTCAACCTCCTTCAACACATTTTTTCCGGTCAGCTTTTCTTCTTCCAGCCTGCTGCCAATGGTATTGGTTACCGTTTTTTGCAAGGTAGTATCAACATACCAGGGCAGGTATTTTTGCACCGGAGCCAAAAAATGCGGCGGTACTTTACGGTCTATAACTATACCTACGCCCATATCCTTTGCGTTTTTATTGGCTGCTTTCAGAAAAAAATCGGCAGAATCTGTTACAGGTATATTTTTGAATAAAAACCGGCCATTATCATCTGCCTTTTCCAGTTCGTTCCAGTCATAATTTTTGGCGGCTAAAAGTACATTAGCTTTTCCGGATGATTTACCCGTTAACCCAACTACTTTCCCTTTTATCTGAAACTCAGGTTCGGCTTCAAAAGCAGGTTTTTGCGTAGCTATCTTTTCCCAATCATACCCTATCCAACCTTGCGTAAGCATCAAATTATCAAGAGCCTGTTTGGCCTGCAGGGTGTTTTGTAAATAGTATTGCGGATGCTCAACGTTTCCCTTCAAGTCAGAAGTTAGCAACAGTAGAGTGATTAAGTTATTGGCATTACTATCAACAGGCGCCTGTTCATTATCAGTTACTGCAACAGAGAAACTTCCCTGCACAGGTTTGCCGGCCCTATCTGTTACTTTTATAGCCAAGGCGATGCTATCCCTTGCAGCATAATTTTGTTGGTTAGGTTTAATAGTTATTTGAAGATTATCATGATGATCAATATATACTATACGTTCATTTAACGGCTGCGCATCTTTATTTAAAATACTAAAACGTGCCACACCTGTAGGGAAAAGGCTTTTTGCAACCATTATTGTTTTAATATTACCTTCAAAACTTAACGGCTGCGCATAACACATTACTCCGCGTGACTGCGCCGTTAAATAATAAGTAACTGCTCCCATACCTTCTGTTTGTTTTAAAGTTACTGCAAGCGAATCTCTGCTGTCATTTATATTTAATACTGTCCCACTTTTTTTTACTTGTGGTAACGGGTAGGTTTTAATTTTCCCACCAGGTAAGGTTATGTTAGCAGTATAGGTTTCGTTGGCTACAGGTGTTATTATAAAACTGCCCATGCCCATATACATACTTACAAAGGTTGTTACTTCTTCATGTTTGCTGTTATATATTTTCCCGCTTACCCTGGCTCCCAGCCCATCTTCGGCAATGGCTTTAAATGCCACACGGGTTTGTATACCTGCCACAAGGTTACCACCCTCGGGCATAAATTGCAGATCAGTATTTTCAGGACGGTTTAATACAACAGGAATATTTGTTTTTCGCCCATCATTTTCGTCCTCGCTTTCTGCCTGTATGTTAAGATTTTTTGTTAAAGTTTTAGCGGGCAGGTTAAAATTGATATCCATAGTACCATTTGCCCTGGTTTCATCCCTCCCTTTCAATAAATTGTGTTTACCATCATTAACCCTTAGCTGCATTTTTTGTAACCGAACAGGCTGTCTGTTCAGTTCGCTAAAAGCAAGTGCGGCATTAACCGTTTCCTTATCATCATTTACTGCTGATTGCGCCTTTATATTTACCAGCCAGGGTTTGGTATTGGTAGCAATTATTTGAATATTTTTAGTAAACACATAATCCTCGCCAAAATTTAACTGCCAATTGGTATAAGCTCTGAGCACATAATTTCCTTCGGTGATATCTTTAGCATCAATTACAATTTGCCCGCGACTAATGCCATAGCCAACCGGCACCATACGCCTAAATACCACTGCCGTATCAGTAGCTAGTTCAACATACATTAAACCGCTGCGCGATGAATATTTTAAATAATCGGCATCAAATAAATACCCCTTAAACCAAATGGTATCGCCCACAGCATACACATTTTTATCAGTATGCAGATATAGTTTTTCAACAGGGCGGCGGGTACGCAAACTATCCTGAAGTTTTATTAAACGCACCAAATCTGCATCACTTATCTGCTGCTGAGCATATAAAGCTCCGGGCATTACCAGCAATAAAAAAATGAGTTTTAAAAAATTCATCTGCTTTTAGCTATAATTTATATCAATAATAAACATTATTTATTAAATCAACTATAACCTTAGTAATAATTTTTTAAACACAAAAAAGGCGGATAAACACCCGCCTCATTTATAAACGTTTTCCTTTACAAAATTAATACTCATCTTCCTGTGCAGCTAAAACTGCTTTTTTAACTGCTTCAGCAGCAATCACTTTTTTGGTTTTATGCTTTTCAATTTGCTTGCGCAAGCTTTCAATGGCCAGGTCGGTAGCTTCTTCAAAAGTTTTGCATTGCTCTTTGGCAAATAGCTGGCTACCGGGTAGCTGCACTTTTATCTCAGTTATCTTATTTGCTTCGTCCTCCACATTTTCCAGTTTTAAATAAACTTCCCCGTTAATAATCTTATCATAAAAGGTGTCCAGCTTATCGGCCTTTTTTTGGATAAATTCCAATAATCCCTTGTCTGCATTAAAATGAATTGATTGCACTGTAATTTTCATGATTCCTCCTTTTTATGCCTTTGGATGGGCTAGTTTATATATAGATTTTAATCTTTCGACCGAGTTATGGGTATAAATTTGCGTAGCGCTTAAATTAGCGTGGCCCAGTAACTCTTTTATTGCATTTAAATCGGCGCCGTTATTTAACAGGCTGGTAGCGAAGGTGTGCCTTAGCACATGCGGACTACGCTTATTTTGGGTTGATATGTATGACAGGTATTTTTGCACTATCACATAAATTAGTTTCGGATAAGCATCTGCGCCTTTATTTGTAACGATCAACCCGGATGAAATGTTATCAAATTTTTCACATTTCTTTAACTCCTGGTATTTTACAATCAACTGGCGCAATTCGTTGTTTAAAGGTATTATGCGCTGCTTGTTGCGTTTGCCCAAAACTTTGATGGTACCCTCATAAATATTAATATCGCTTTCAGTAACCCCAATCAGTTCAGACAGGCGCATGCCGGTGCCAAACAACATCTCAACTACCAGTTTATCGCGTGTACCCTCAAAATCATTGGTAAAGGTTTCGCTATCATCAAGCATGCGCGTTAGCCTGGCATCCTCAACAACTACAGGCAGGTTTTTGGGTACTTTGGGTGTATTTATTTTTGATGTTGGGTTAACGATTATTATACCATCCTGCAATAAAAATTTAAAGTATTTGCGCAGGGTGGCAATTTTACGGTTAACCGAGCGTGCTGTAAGCTGCTGGTTCATTAACTCAACCATCCAATTACGAATTTGGTGGTGCGTAATTTGCGACGGGTGGGCAACCGTTTCTTCAGGCTGATTAAGGAAATTTATAAACTGATCCAGATCCGACTGGTAGGCGGATACAGTATGCGGGGAGTATCGCTTTTCGAATTTTATATATTGGATAAATCGCTCTAAAAACATAAAAACTATTTGCACATCCCGTAATATGAATGTACAAATAGTTTTCTATATGTTTTCAGAAAAAAAGTAAAATTCTTTTTAGCTAAAAAAAGAATTAAACGTTTGTATCCAGGTTCATGTTCTGTTTGTAGATGGCATGCTTAATCTCGTGACGACGTGACACAGATTTTTTTTCAAATGCCTGGCGACTGCGCAGTTCTCTTAAAACACCGGTTTTCTCAAATTTCTTTTTAAAGCGTTTTAATGCCTTGTCTAATGATTCGCCTTCTTTAACGTTGATAATGATCATATTTTGTCTACATACCTCCTTTCAGGGATGGCAAAGGTAAGCAGAATGTTTTGAATATTAAAATGATATATAAAAGTTGATACGATAAATTGTAATATTGAGTATTCAGTAATTTTATGAGAACAAAATTAATTGTGATAATGCTTTCCATAGCAACCGTTTGCTATGGTCAAAATAAGCGCTCGGATTATACCTTAGATATCGATTTTCTTCCTTCGTTTATATCTCCTGGCAAACTGATAATTAAATCAGGCACGCATCCCAGCATAAAACTTACAATTATAAAAACCGGGCTTACCGACTCGGTTACCATTACTTCTAAAAATCTTGCAGCGTTAACTGATTTTATGAAAACGTATAAATTTCAAATAAAAGGCAGTATTGACACCGTGGGATATAGAAAAGGGTGGTTAAAAGGCGATACTTCCAGTTATCCCGAAACAACAATTGGCATAGATGGCATTAATACAAAAGGGGCTTTTATCCAAAACAACAATAAGAAACAATTTAAATTTTGGGCACCTAAAAAAGATCCTGAAAACCAAAAACTTATTGGCATTTTATTTTATTTAATGAACAAATCATTTAAAAACCCGATTATAATTAATTACACTAAAAATTTAGAAACATATTTCCAGCTACCCAAAAACAATTAATTACAAATTGTAGATCAAAACATTCTGTATAAATATGTGTTTCATGTCAATATCATTATCACAATAAAAAATAGCCTTACCCGTATAAATAACTGTGTTAAATAATCAACTAACTTCATACCATCAATATTTGGCCGGAGGAGGCGAGATGGGTGGGCTTACTAGAGCGTTCGACTGGTCAGCCACCTCAATTGGCACACCTGATACCTGGCCGCAAAGTTTACTGACTACTGTAAGCATAATATTAAATTCACGCTTCCCGATGTTTTTATGGTGGGGGCCTGAATTGATACAATTTTATAACGATGCTTACCGGCCAAGCATGGGTAATACAGGAAAGCACCCCAATGCTTTAGGGCAACGTGGCGAAGATTGCTGGCCCGAAATATGGCCGGTAATTAAACCATTAATAGATAGTGTGCTGGAAATCGGCAAACCTACCTGGAGCGAGGACCAGCTTATACCAATTTACCGCAACGGCGCCCTGGAAGATGTATATTGGACATTTAGCTATAGCCGGGTAATTGATGAAAGCGGCGAAGCAGGTGGTGTATTGGTTGTTTGTACAGAAACAACGGCAAAAGTTAAAGACTTTAATGAGTTACAGCACGCCAAAAAAGAGCTGGAGTTTGCCATTGAATCGGCCGAGTTAGGTACCTGGGATCTGAACCCGGTTACCAATAAATTTATAGGTAATGATAGGTTAAAGTTATGGTTTGGCCTGGCTAAAGAAGATGAAATAGATTTGAAAGATGCGCTTGCATCAGTTATAGAGGAAGACCGTGAAAGGGTGATCGAAGCTATACTAAATACCATTGCAACAGGTTCGGACGGTAATTATAGCGTGGTTTATACCATAAAAAATCTTAAAGACGATACAAAACGTATTGTTGCCGCCAAGGGCAAGGCTATTTTTGACAATAAAGGTAACGCCATACGCTTTAGCGGCATATTAGAGGATGTAACCGAAGATTACCAATTACAGCAACGCAAAGATGAATTTATTAGCGTTGCAAGCCACGAATTAAAAACGCCTATTACCTCTATAAGCGCATCGATGCAGATTTTGCAGAAACTTTCTAAAACCGAGCATCTGCCCGATAAGGTTAACCTGTTTATAAATAAAGCAAATAACAACCTTAGCAAACTTATCCACCTGCTTGATGACCTGCTTAACGTTACTAAAATACAACAGGGACAACTGGCCCTGAATAAAACGCGGTTTAACCTTACCGAATTGATAAAGGATTGCTGCGAACATATACACGTTGACGGCGGACAGGAGTTTATTATAAACACCACCGAGCCGGTAATGATTGATGCCGATTACCGCAGGGTAGACCAGGTAATGGTTAACCTGCTTAACAATGCCATTAAATATTCGCCGCAATCAAAAAAGGTTGAAATAACCATATTTCATGATGATGAAAAGGCCACAGTTTCGGTACGTGATTTTGGCATAGGCATAAACCCTGATAAGTTACCGCATTTGTTTGACCGCTATTACCGGGTAGATGCACTGGGGCATCAATTTTCAGGGCTGGGGCTGGGGTTATATATAAGTTCGGAAATTATTAACCGCCACGGCGGCAAAATCGGCGCAGACAGTACACTGGGCAATGGAAGCAACTTTTGGTTTACTTTGCCTTTGGAATAGATTGGTAAGAGTCAAGAACCAAGAGTCAAGAATCAAGACGATAAGTTTAATCTTGATTCTTGGATCTTGATTCTTACTACTTGCTTCTCTATAAATACTCCGCCAATACGATAACATTATCATTAATAGGCTCAATACGCTCGCGGCCCTTTAAAAGCCCCAGTCCTACCACAAATGAAAATCCTGACACAATACCGCCCATTTCCTGTATCAGATCGCTTGCTGCAGTAACTGTGCCGCCGGTTGCCAAAAGGTCGTCATGCAATAACACATGCTGGCCGGGTTCAAAGGCATCGGTATGCATTTCAATAACGGCGGTGCCGTATTCTAATTTATAAGCGCGTTGTTTAATGGTAAAAGGCAGTTTACCTGCTTTGCGTACAGGTACAAACGGCACACCCAGTTTGGTAGCCAAAGTAAGCCCAAATAAAAACCCAC
>JAICMD010000129.1 GCA_025929405.1 Mucilaginibacter sp.
CTACTTGTGCGGATAACATCGCAAGAAAAGAATTAGCTGAAGAAGTTATCTTGTTAGATATCAAGGAAGGTTTTGCTGAAGGCAAGGCTATTGATATGATGCAAACTTCGGCCCTATTGGAGTTTGATACCAAAATTAAAGGTGTTACCAATGATTATGCAGCTACAGCCGATTCGGAAGTGGTTGTTATAACTTCGGGCTTGCCACGTAAACCGGGCATGACCCGCGAAGAATTGATTGGTGTTAACGCCGGCATTGTAAAAGGCGTTACCGAAAATATTTTAAAACACTCACCAAATACTATCATCATTGTGGTATCAAACCCGATGGATACCATGAACTATTTAACGCTTAAAACTTCGGGCCTTCCTAAAAACCGCATCATAGGTATGGGTGGCGCGCTGGATTCAGCACGTTTTAAATATTACCTGAGCCAGGAGCTTAACTGCTCTCCTGCCGACCTGAACGCGGTAGTTATTGGCGGCCACGGCGATACAACCATGATCCCGTTAATTAACCACGCTACCTGGAACAGTATCCCGGTTACTCAATTTTTAAGCCAGGAACAACAAGATCGTGTAGTTAAGTCAACTATGGTTGGCGGGGCTACCTTAACCGGCCTTATTGGTACATCAGCCTGGTACGCACCGGGTGCAGGTACAGCTTTTATGGTTGAAGCCATTGTACGCGACCAAAAGAAACTATTATCATGCGGGGTTGCTTTAGATGGCGAGTACCAGCAAAAAGACATCTCATTAGTTGTACCGGTTATTTTAGGCAAAAACGGATGGGATAAAATTGTTGACTTTAAACTAAGCGCTGACGAGCAGGCTGCCTTTAACAAAAGCGCCGACGCTGTACGTAACATGAACAATGTATTAGTTGACAGCAAGTTGATTTAATTGATTCATTGAGTCATTGATTCATTGGGTCATTTTTTTAATAAAAAAGGCTTTATCGTTTTGATAAGGCCTTTTTGTTACGCTGCTTTTTACTCTGTTACTTCGCACCTATTTCAAATACGGCATTTATCTGGAAACTCAGCTTTATTTTTTTAAAGTCGATATCTGGTTCAACAATATCGGCAGCTAAGTTATTGCTTTTAGCCATATACATTACTGCCCGGGGTTGGGGGAAACTACTGTTATCGCTCTCGGTAATATTTAAAACCTGACCAAGCTTTTCGCCTACACCATTTAATAAATAAGTTGCCTTAAATTTAGCTGCAAGCAGGGCTTTTAACTTCAAATCCATTTTAAGTTGATCCATTTTTGAATAATCATAACTATCAATATTGGTACTTTGTATGCCTTTAGGGTCCACTTTACCAATAATCTGGTTAAACTTATTCAGATCGCTAAAGCGAATACCGTATTGTTTTGAAGCTAAAAAATCAGGATTCTTTTTCTTCTGATAATCATAATTATAAGCGGATAGGTTATTGATGGTGAAATCAGCTTTTAATATACCGGCTTCGTTAACGGCCTTTACCAATTGAGCTTCCAACTCATCAATAGTTACTTTATTTTTCCCATTAAGATATTCCTTTAGGGATATGGTAACGTTTATAATATCAGGCGTAACTTCCTGCTCGGCAGTACCAACTACCTCAATTTTACGACGAAGATCAACGTTTTGTGCAAATGTGTTGTAAGCAAGCGTAATAAGTGCTGTAAGTATAAATAGTTTTTTCATGAATGTATGTTTTGCAGTATGACATAGCCTGCGAAGCAAAAGTTTAATACAAAGCTAAAATATCCAAAATGTTATAAAGAGAACTTTACCAAATACTGATCATAATCATCTTCCATTAGTATCTGTGTAATAAAACCCAATTCGTTAGCAATGCTTTGCAAGGTTTGTTTATCAACATATAACCATTTAAACCAATCGGTACGGTTATTTTTGTATTGATACTGATAATCAATCTCGCCATAATATACTGATTTCGGCAAATTACCCTCGTACAGGTAAGCAATGTCTGACGAGTCAAATAATATTTGCCCGCCATCATTTAGCATCGTTTTAAGATGCGTCAGTAATGCTTTTAACCCATTTAATGTACCTGCAATACCTATCCCGTTCATTAGCATCAACAGAGTATCAAATTTTCCATCATTAAAATATTTAATATCTGCCACAGTTGCCCGTTCAACCCCGCGTTGCTGCATTACTTTAACAGTCAATGGCGAAATATCAATAGCCGTTACATTGGCTTTATTGTTTTGTAAAAACAGGGCATGGCTGCCCGCGCCGGCGCCAATATCCAGTATTCTGCCACGGCATTGTTTTAGTGCCAGCCATTCAAGTTCAGGAAATTCGTCCGGGTTTCTGAAGAAGGTTTCCACAGGCATTTCTTCTTTAGGCCCGTATTTATTATGTATCCAAAGTTTATATTTGCCCGAGGAGTGATAATGGTCATAAATGGCCTGTCCTAATACATCATTCATAGGCACAAATAAAACAATTAAGCTGTATTATAGATTACTTATTTTAAAGGAGATGTTAAAAAGCAAGTTTTTAACGTTATTGTAGCATTAAAGCATTCATCATGGGAACAGCCATTATAAAAATTATCATACTACTAATAATACTCACATTACCTCTTGCAGGGCCTAACAGGCGCAGAAGAAATGAAAACACCAATACTACAAAAATTGAAGTAAGCAAACATTATGGTGTTAATGAACGTGGTGAAATTGAGAAAATAGCTAAAGAAAATATTATTTAAGGTTATTATAAAACCGCTGCTTCATCGTACGAGAGTTGCAACTCTTCCTTTATTTTTTCTTTTGTTGGCATCAAGCTTAAAAAATACAGCATAATGACAATAGATACGATAAGGTAAAATAAATTGCCTGTCAGTAAATAAACTACAATGCCAAAAAGTGATGGCCCTTCTAATAATGCGTATCTTATTATTAATGCCGATTGATACTTTGCCAATTTGCTTTTAATGTCTGTTTGTTCATTGGCTTTATTTAAATTTTGCTTAAATAAAAAATTAGATGCAGCAAAGCCGCCTACAGCTAACCCAATTACTATGAAGAAGTAAGAATCAGATGCATCATTAAACACTATTTTGGTTGAACCGCTTTGAATAAATACAACGGTTGCAAACATTGCCTGCCCTATCAATAAGGCTAAATGAATAATGGAAACGGTTTTTAGATAAGTATTGTTTAGCTGCAATTTATCGTTCATACGATAAATATAACTATTTCCTTTTATTGCAAGTCATCATCCGGTAAATGATCGTCGTCTTCCGGGTCAGGCTCGTCAAGGTCATCACTCGTACGTATCTCGTTCAGATCGTCTATGTCGTCCATCTTGTCATCAAAATCTTCATCATCTTCATCGTTCCAGTCGCCCTCCAATTCATCGTCATCATCAGGCATAACGGGTGCACTAAATAAATAAAGCGCAAGACTGTGCATTGATTGTTCAAAACTTATTGCAGGCATAACATAATTTATTAAGTGGATACTATTTATTGAACAAGCACCGTGCCGGTTTGTTTATACCAATATTCAATTTAATATATTTGACCGGGCATCATCATGAAAATATATCAGCAATTAGTACAACTTAACCAACGCCACAGGGGCTTTCATATAATTACAAGGGAAGTATTGAACGCATTGCCGCAAATAAGCGAATTTAAAACTGGCATTTGCCAGGTGTTTATTATGCATACTTCGGCATCATTAACTATTAATGAAAATGCCGACCCAACAGTGCGGATGGATTTTGAAATGTATTTTAATAAAGCTGTACCAGAAAATGACCCGAACTACCAGCATAATTATGAAGGCCCTGATGATATGCCTGCCCACTTAAAAGCTGCTATGTTGGGCAGTTCGGTAACCATACCTATACGCAATGGTAAATTTGCGTTGGGTACCTGGCAG
This sequence comes from Mucilaginibacter sp., assembly GCA_025929405.1. Taxonomy (GTDB): domain Bacteria; phylum Bacteroidota; class Bacteroidia; order Sphingobacteriales; family Sphingobacteriaceae; genus Mucilaginibacter. Next base: position 3,912 of record JAICMD010000129.1, read on the forward strand.
GGTATTTATTTATGCGAGCACCGCGATGAGGGCGGAACCCGTAAACTGGTAATTACCGCCTGGGGCGAATAATTTATAAAACAACAACTTTAATTTGGCAAACACAGTAATTAGCATAGCGGGCTGCGGATGGTATGGTTTAAGCCTTGCCAAAGTACTTATTAAATCAGGCATAGCAGTTAAAGGTTCAACTACATCGCCTCAAAAATTGCCTACGCTTGCTGCAGATGGCATTAAGCCCTTTTTAATAGACTTTTCTTCAAATAAGGATGCATCTGATCCGGATTTTTTTGCCTGTGATGTTTTATGGATATGTATTCCGCCAAAAGCGCGCACCGGCGATGGTGAGGCTTACTTACATAGTATTAAAAATATAATTGCAGCATCTAAAAAATACGCTATAAAACAGGTAGTCCTTATAAGTTCAACAAGTATTTATGCTGATGATAATTGCGACGTAAATGAACTTATTACAGCCAATCCTGATACCACATCGGGCAAGGTAATGCTTGCTGCCGAAAATCTGTTAAAACAACAAACTGCTTTTACCACAACTATTATCCGCTTCGCGGGATTATTTGGGCCGGGGCGTGAACCAGGAAGATTTTTTGCCGGTAAAAAAGATATCGCTAACGGTAATTCCCCGGTTAATCTTATTCATTTACACGACTGTATAGGGGTAAGTTTGGCAATATTAAACAATAAAGCATTTGGACAAACCTACAACGCCTGCACACCTGATCATCCTACAAAAGCTGAATTTTATACAAAAGCAGCCACACGTATAGGATTAGAAAAACCGGATTTTTTGGACGAAAAAAAAGACTGGAAAATCATCTCCAGTCTTTTTGTGGATAGCGTTTTAAACTACCAATATCAAATTGATTCATTAATTAATTGGTTAGATACACCAACCGATCAATAACAATTACTCAACACCCTTAACTTTAGTTTGTATAGCGTACAATGCTTTTGAGGTAGTGATATATAAAATATCTTTGTTTTTACCAGCAAAGCAAACGTTGGTAGTGGCAGGTGGCGGAACAGTAATTTTACCTATTAATTTTCCTGAAGGGTTATAAATATTTACACCCCTGCTGGTTACATATAAATTTCCCTTATTATCCAAGGTCATTCCGTCTGCTCCCTGGTCGGCAAATAAAGTTTTTTCTGAAAGCGTACCGTCTTTTTCAATTTTGTATTTATATACTTTACCACTGTAGTCACCAGCATACAGGTATTTTCCGTCAGGAGTACCTACCACACCGTTAGGTTGTTTCATATCGCTTATAACAGGTATAGCTTGTGATGCTCCTTTTGGTAAGTAATAAACTTTGTTACCGTCCAAATCGCTGGTTTTTTTACGTGTCCAAAAAGGACGTGGAAATAGCGGATCAGTAAAATACATACCACCATTTTTGTGCACATAAACATCATTTGGTGAGTTAAATAAGTGGCCACCAAAATCACTTAATATCACACTTACTTCGCCTTTAGGCGTAACAGACAATAATTGATTTTTCTCTTCCGAGCAAACAATTAAATTACCTTTAGCATCCATAAACATACCATTTGGGCGGTGCGCCGGTTCTAAAAAAACGGTTAATTTTCCATCCAGGTCATATTTGAATATCTTATCATTGGGCATATCTGTTAAAAACAAATTTCCCTTTTTATCAGTAGTTGGCCCTTCGGCAAAACCAAACTGGTCATTAATCATCTTTAACTCGGTTCCGGGTGCAATTATATCAGTAATGGTATCTGATAATACAACAGTGGAATGCTTAGTAGTTGTTACTTTTGAAATTGTAAACGATGAAAGCGCAATAAATCCCGCTCCTACAGCTAAAAAAGCTTTGTCAAAATTTTTCATTTAGTTTTTATTTGGTTGGATAAATAGTAAAAGGTTTGGTTTAATATCCGTTCCTCAATATTCGAGAATAAACGGCTTATTACCAAATTTAGCGTAGGATTTTTTATAATATTTTGCTAAATTTGTTAGCATGAAGCGTTCGGGAAGTGCGGATCTGCCCTTGCATTATGGCTATGTGCCGCAATGGCTGGCAGAAAGAATGGCAAAACTTGGCTTGGCCGTTGTTGAAACCATAACGATGGATTATGGCAAGGAGGAAGTTTTGCGCCGATTGAGTGATCCATTCTGGTTTCAAAGTTTGGGTGCAGTTATGGGGATGGATTGGCACTCATCAGGCATTACAACTTCGGTTATGGGGGCTTTAAAGCGTGCTGTTAATCCGCATAGCAAGGATTTAGGCATTTATATATGCGGCGGCAAAGGCAAGTATTCCAAACAAACACCTGATGAACTTATAAAAATAAGCGATCATATTGGCCTTAACGGCACGGAACTGGTTAAATGCAGCAAGCTAAGCGCCAAGGTTGATAATACCGCTATACAGGATGGCTTTCAGCTTTATACGCATAATTTTATTGTAAGCGATACCGGAAAATGGACCGTTGTGCAGCAAGGCATGAGCGACCGTAGCAGAACAGCGCGCCGTTATCATTGGCACTCTGATGCCCTAACCTCTTTTGTTGACGATCCGCACACTTCCATATACGGCCAAAATGCCGGGTATATTTTAAACATGGCTGATAAACAAGCTGCACCATCGCGGGCAGGTGTAATGCAGATAGCCCATGAAAATCCCGACACCATGCTTAAAGAGATAAACAAACTGGTAATGCCTGCGCACCATGATGTACAGGCTAAGGATGTTGACTTAAAGCGACTGGGCAGCGTACTTTGGCTGGCACATGAAAAACAACCGGAAGACTTTGAAGAATTATTATTATTAAAAGGATTAGGACCGCGTACGTTGCAATCATTAACCCTTGTAAGCGAGGTGATACATGGTACACCATCAAGGTTTAAGGACCCTGCAAGGTTTTCGTTTGCGCATGGAGGTAAGGATGGGCACCCCTTCCCTGTACCAATAAAGGTTTACGACGAAACGATTGGCACACTGCAAACCGCAATACATAAAGCTAAATTAGGCAATACCGAAAAAAATGAAGCCATAAAAAGGTTAACCTATATAGCACAAAGGGCCGAAAAAGATTTTACCCCCAATGCCAACTTTGATAAGGTAATTGAAGAAGAACGCAATAATTCCTGGCGATACGGCGGCCGTACCGTTTTTGGCAAGGCGCAGCCACCCAAACCACAGCAGTTAAAATTATTTTAACGAAGCATTTATAGCTTTTGCCGAATCTAAATGCATGTGCAATTTAGGCAGTGTATTTTCAGCAAAATCCTGTATAGTAGCACTGGTGTTTGAACTCGCTTCATTAAATAATTTAATAGCTTTTTCATGGTCAGTAACCATCATTTGAATATAGGCTTTATCAAAATCGGCTCCTGATTTTGCAGCAAGCTGGGTCAGCAATTTTTGATGTTCTGAATTGATGCTGTCTCTGTCGTCAACCAGTTTATCGGCTTCAATTTTCTTTAGCTCCTGTCCTACCTGTGTGTGGTCGGTAATCATCATATTTGCAAAACGTATAATACGTGGGTTTGATGATTGCGATTTAGCCAGGTTTGCAGCCTTAATTTCGGTTAGTCCACCTTCTATGCCACCTCGTATAAATGCTATTGCTTCCTGGTCGGCCTGTGTTTTATCGTTATAATTTTTAGCTTTCCGGGTATCCTGGCATGAAAATACCAGGGTTAGCATTATAGCTGTAGCTGAAAGATTAAATACCTTTTTCATGATTTGATGCAAGTTGGTTATTGTTATAACAAACTTATTCCTGTATGGTTTAAAAAACCATACCATCAAATACTAAGCTAAATTTCTACCAGCGTTTACAATGCCATATACGGTACGTACAGCCAGCTTTTTATAAACTTCGGCCAACTCTTCATCCTTTGTATTATTTAGCAATTGCAGCGCGTAATGCTGCACAATAACCAATGGCAATACTATACGCTCACGTATACCTATTGACCGGCGATCAACCGGCGAGTCTTCCATCAGCGCCTTTGTACCGGTAAGATCAAACAATAGCGTTTTGGTTAACTCAAACTCATTTTTTAACTGTTTCCAAAAATCGCCGAACTTATCATCATTTTCCAGGTAGGCCGTAACCCTAAAGTCGGTTTTTGACATGGACATAATGCAATTATCAACCATCGTTTTAAAAAATCCGGAAGTTTGGTACAACTGTTTTACTTCGTCCCAATTACCATTATCCTTCATCTTTTTTAGCGCAGTACCTACGCCATAATAGCCCGGTATATTTTGTTTTAGCTGGCTCCAGGCAGTAACAAAGCTTATAGCGCGCAAATCCTCTAACTTTAGCGGTGCATCAGCATTACGCTTTGTTGGGCGGCTGCTAATATTTACTCTCGATAACAATTTAAGCGGACTATATTTTTCCAGATACTCCACAAATAATGGGTCCTGACGCAGAGCCATAAATAATTGATAACTTTCGGCAGCCATATTGGTTATTAACTGCTTCTGATCTGGTGTAAGTACATCAGTGTCATTAGGGCGCAATGCCGATATAACCCCGGCATTTATCAATTGCTCAATATTAAACCTGGCTGTTTCTACAGACCCATATTGCGAACTTACCGTTTGGCCCTGTATAGTTAACTGTATATGCTCGTTAGCTATCTCGCTGCCCATTGATGCATAAAAACGGTGTGTTTTACCCCCGCCACGTGCAGGCGGGCCACCACGGCCATCAAAAAATGCAAGGTCAATATCATACTTGCGAGCCATTGCCGTAAGCTCAACCTTAGCTTTGTATATAGACCAATTGGCCATCAGGTAGCCACCATCCTTTGTACTGTCAGAAAAGCCCAGCATAATAGTTTGGGTATTACCACGACGCTTTAAATGCTCTTTATAAAACGGATGTGTATAAAGCTTTTCCATTACCTCGGCCGCAACTTTAAGGTCGTTAACAGTTTCAAACAATGGCATAAAATCAACCGTCAGGTTATCCTTATCCCAACCGCTCCATAAAAACAGATCAATTAATTGCAGTATATCTGATGCCTGCTGGCAGTTGCTTATAATAAAACGCTGACAGGCCTTTTGGCCGTTAGTATGCTGAATTTTCTTCATTAAACGTATAGTGTTTAATGTATCCTTCGTCATATCATCGGCATCATCAGGGCATTTAAAGTCGACAGAATTAAAGGTTATACTTTTAAGCTTGGCGGCTTCATCCAATTGCAAATATCCATCAGGTGTACCTGTTTCTGTTTTTTGGATAGTATATTTAAATACATTACGCAGTATCCGGCTATCCTGCCTGATATCCAACGTAGCAAAAAAACAACCGAATAAGCGCACCTTTTGTATCAGATCATCAACAATATCAACAAACAAACTGTCGTGGCTGGTTATCAGCGTTTCGCGTATGGAGCTTAACAGCGATATTAACTCCGGCTGCAGGTCAATAGCATTATCTTGCTGTTTATTA
>JAICMD010000175.1 GCA_025929405.1 Mucilaginibacter sp.
ACAGATGCATCAATTAACAAACGTTCATCCTTATCGCGCAGGCGAAAACCCGTTTCGTAATTCCAGCCATATTGAGCTTGCAATGAAGTGTTAATTATATTGCTGCTGGGAATTATTTCGGCAGTTGTTGGGGTTGAGTAACCACGGCTTACTGATGCCCGCCATATAAAATTATCAGTAATATGGTATGATAATGCTAAACGCGGCATTACCTGTGGGGTAAAACTACGCGGAGTAAATGAAGTTTGTACCTGCGGATAAACATTTTGGAACTGGTAATCATAGTAATTTAAACTAACAGCAGCCTCGGCATGCAGGCGTTTAAATATATCGGCCTGATACCTGGCAAATATAAAGTGCTGATTGGTATTGATCTTATTAAGTGTTTGAGGATTGCCCCTTACGCCCTGATTATTGTCATAGTCATTAATACTTGAATTTGTTTGCTGCCATTCAATACCAACGTTGGCTTTCCAGTTATAATTTACCTGTGGCAAACCGGCATATTCAAAATAAGTTCTTAAGCCATAAGTGCCTTCATACCGTTGTTCATAATTGGTGATAAATGGATTTAAAAAATTAACATATGTCCCATAAATAGCAGCCACGTTTCGTATACGATCGCTTATATGCCATTCGTTTACCAGCCCGCCCATGGTCATTTTAGTACCTACGGCTATCTGGTTGGTAATGGCACTTGGTAACGTAGGTGTTGCCAAGCGTGATGCACGCGGATTTATAGCATACTGTGCAGCCGTCAGTCCACCCGGAGTTTGGTAATTCAGATCAGAGTATAACCCTAAAAATTTAAGAGAATTATTATTGCCGTACTTTAACTTATCAACCAACTGAAAATAACTGCGGTACATATTGCTATGATCGCGGTAACCGGCAGCGGTTTCATAAGCCTGATTAATATTTAACTGATTATTCCCTGTGCTGTTTTGTAATGCAGCATCCTGGTGTATTAAACCATACGAGCCGCCGTTAAAACCTAATTTTACATAATTGTTGCCTGCATCATAACGGTTAACAGGACTTAAAAGCACCACGCCACCCGAGTTTGCACCAAACAAACTACCATCTGGGCCTTTTAAAACTTCAACACCTTGCACACTGTTAAAGTCAATAGCATTTAAGTAAGTATTGCCACCGGCATCAGTAAGCGGTATTTCATCAAAATATACCTTTACATCGCGCACACCAAATGGCGAACGCAATAAACTGCCTCTTATTGATAAACGGTAACTACCCGGCGAACGTTCTTCCATACGTACGCCCGGTATGGTATTCATAGCCGGAACCAAAGAGTTTTCGGGCTGCAGTTTTAATTGATCGGGCGTAAGCAACCCAACAGAAGCAGGGACATTTAACATGCTTTGTTCAGACAGATAGCCTTTTACAGTAACCTGCTGTAAATGCAAAGTGCTATCGGCTGCACGATTTTGCGCCTCTGCAGAAATACTTGCTGCAGCAAGAATAAATAGAACGGAATAAAGTCGTTTCACGGGGGTAATTTTAGGTGAAGCAAAATTATACCTTTTATTAACAATTAGATCATTGCTGTGTAACAAGTAAGTGGTTTTTGTTTTCGTTTTTACGTTATCCTATAAATCTGTTAATTTGCAGGCATCTGCACTTATCTATACCCCTTATGACTGAAAAAAATAACAAAAAAACTATCTGGGCCTGGGCCATGTTTGATTGGGCCAACCAGGCGTATAATATGGTAATAACTTCCACTATATTCCCGGCATACTACGTAGCCATAACAGCCAATAAACTTACTGGCGATACGGTTACTTTCTTTGGCCACAAATATGTTAATACCGTATTGTCAAACTATATACTTGCGGTATCGTATTTACTGATTGTTATTATGCTGCCCATACTTACATCAATAGCCGATTATAAAGGTCATAAAAAGTTATATCTGCAGTTGTTTACCTGGATGGGCAGCCTGGCGTGTATGGGACTGTTTTTTTTCACGATGGACACCTTTGAGTTCAGCATGATATGTTTTGGGCTGGCATCGGTGGGTTATTGCGGTGGATTTGTTTTTTATAATTCCTATCTGCCCCAAATTGCTACGGTTGATCAACAGGATGCCGTTAGCGCCAAAGGTTTTATATATGGTTTTGCCGGCAGCATTGTGGTACAGGTGCTTTGCTTCATTTTTGTACTGTTTCCGCAATGGTTTGGTATTACTGATGATTTGGCCGCGCGCATATCTTTTTTAATAGTTGGTTTTTGGTGGATAGGTTTTTCGTTCATTGCATTTTATTTATTACCCAAAGGCGAGCCTAATGCAGGGTCGCATAAGTACAATGTATTTACCGGAGGATTTAAAGAACTAGCCAAGGTATTTAAAAAGGTAAAAGAGCTACCGTTATTAAAACGCTTTTTACCTGCATTTTTCTTTTACTCGGTAGGGGTGCAAACCATTATGCTGGTGGCTGCCAATTTTGGGGCTAAAGAGTTAAAGATGCCCGATGATCACCTGATAAGCATCATCCTGATAATACAGGTGGTAGCCATTATTGGCGCTACTATTACAGCTAAAATGTCGGCTAAATATGGTAATGTAAAAGTGCTTTCAGTAATTGTAGGTATTTGGTGTTTAATATGCGCCGGGGTTTACTTTATAGCTAACGAGCAGCAGTTTTATGTTGCCGCCATTGTGGTAGGTATTGTAATGGGGGGCGTACAATCCTTATCACGTTCAACCTATTCAAAATATATTCCTCAAAATATCCCTGATACTGCATCATACTTTAGTTTTTATGATGTTACCGAAAAGCTATCGATTGTTGTGGGCCTGTTTACCTTCGGCTTTGTAGAAGCTGTGACCCATGAAATGCGCGACTCGGCGCTGGTACTTGATGGCTTTTTTGCGATGGGTTTAATATTACTGTTAGTATTAATGGTAGCCGAAGGCAAGACTAAATCAGCAGCAACTGTTACTGCTTAACATCGTTTTCCTTGATTTTCGGATTCTTCCAAACATTATTTAAAATAATTCTAAATAATATTTGGAGGCTAAGTTTCTGTTTTTATCTTTGCGCTTAATTAGACTTAATCTAAATAAATATTATGCGCAATCTTATACAATTCTTAAAAACAACAATTTGTTTGTTATTGGTGGGTACGCTTGTTAAAGCTGATATACCCAATGGAAAAATAGCAGGAACAGTAACCACATCTGATGGCAAACCCGCTGCATTTGTAACGGTTACAGTAAAAGAACTAAACAAATCAGCCATCACCGGCGAAGAGGGTACTTACACTATTGGCAATGTAAAACCCGGCAATTACACTGTACGTGTTTCATTTGTTGGTGCCAAAGCCGAAGAAAAATCTATCTCTGTAACTCTTGGTAAAACGGTAATACTAAATTTCGTACTTGCCGAAAGCTCATCAAAATTAGATGAGGTAAACATTAATGCAGGCAGGGGGAGGCGTTTAAATGTGGGCAAAGCTGCTATAAACAATCTTGACTTACCGCAAAGCACAGGTGTTGTACCCCGTAAAGTTATTGAAGACCAGCAAATAAATAAACTGGGCGATGCTGTACGGAACGTTAGCGGCGTTACCTTAACTCAAACCCGCGGCGGTGTAAGCGAAACATTTTCGGCCCGCGGTTACAGTATTGGTATTGGCGGCGGCAGCGGCAGCATATTTAAAAATGGCGTGTTAACCAATACTGCCGGTTATACTGAGGCAAGTACATTGGAATCCATCGAAATATTAAAAGGCAGTGCAGCTTTGCTGTATGGTAATGTGTCAGGCGGATTGGTAATTAACATGGTTACCAAAAAACCTCAGTTTAATTATGGCGGCGAGGTTTCCATGCGTTATGGCAGTTATAATTTTGTTAAACCGGGTTTTGACGTTTATGGTCCTATCAGTCAAAATGTAGCATTCAGGGTAGTAGGTACTTACGAAAACAGCGGCAGCTACCGCGATCATGTTTATACTACGCGTACTTATGTTAACCCATCTTTATTATTTAAGTTGGGCGCTAAAACTACTTTATTGCTTGAAGGCGAGTACGTAAACTTAAACCTTACACCTGATTGGGGCGTTGGCTCATTAAATAACGGGCAAGCTATACCTACTATGGTGCCGCGTAACCAGTTTATCAATACTTCATGGGCCTACAGTCACATGAACCAGTATACTACTTCGGCGACTTTAAACCACGATTTTAACAGCGACTGGCGTTTAAACGCAATTGTATCTGCGCAGGGTACCAAAATTGATTCGTATGGATCAAGCTTGCCAAATACGGTTAATGCCGCAGGCGATTGGAACCGCGGCCTTGCCAGGGCTAATACCTTTGAGGGCGATTATACCTCGCAGGTAAATTTAAACGGTAAATTTAACACAGGTACAGTTACCCATCAGTTGCTGGTAGGTGTGGACGCAACTAAGGTGCTGAACAGGTCAAGAGCCTATGGTATAAACAATGGCGCTACACCAATAAGCAGCTATGTTTATGATAAGATAAACATCATTGACCTGAACAAATACACACAGCGCACCGATATACCCAATGCTGTTGACACTACGGTTACTACCGCACCGGTTTATAGGGTAGGCGCTTATGCTCAGGATTTAATAAGCCTTACTGCTAAATTTAAAGTTTTAGCAGGCATCAGGTGGTCATGGCAGCAAACTTATCAAACCACCGTGCAAAACCTGCTGAAAGGCACTACTGCTTATGGTGCGGCTATAACACGTTATGACCGCGCATTTTCACCTAAGGCAGCATTGATATATCAGCCGGTAAAAACAAGTTCAATTTATGTAAGCTACAGCAATAATTTTGTGGTTAACTCAGGTACTGATGTAAATACCGGGCAGGGGCTTAAACCATCAATTATTGACCAGTATGAAGCAGGCTTTAAAAACGAACTGTTTGATGGCAAGTTAACGGCTAATTTAAGCGTATATCGTATCATCAATAATAATCTTGCCGTAGTAGCTCCCTTTAAAGCCGATGGTACAGTAAACAGCGATAACACCGTTAAACAATTAAACGGCCAAACTACCAGCGATGGTTTTGAGGTTGATATGAACGGTAACCTGTCAAAAAACTTTTATTTTATATTGGGATATGGCTATAACAATGCCCGTTATACCAAAACATCAGGCTTAAAAGGATCGAATATTGAAGGGGAGCGTATTGTTATTAATCCGAAACATACCGCTAATGCTACCGTATTTTATACATTTACTTCTGATGCTTTGCGTAATGTTAAAGTGGGCGCATTAGCCTTTTACACAGGTTCGCGTTTAGCCGGATATAACAACACCGTTGGGCAATCGCAGGGATATAGCCGCCTGGTACCGGTGGGTGGTTTTGCAACTTTAGATCTTTCGGCAGGTTATACCTACAAAAAAATATCTATCCTGGCCAGTATAGCCAATGTAACCAATACATTTAATTATCTGATACATGATAACTACAGCGTTACACCAATACCACCAAGACAATTTTTAACAACCTTATCTTATAAATTTTAATAAGATAAATCATATAAAAAGGTCCCGGTATCTCTGATCAGATACCGGGACCTTTTTTGTGAGATAACGAGCTTATTTAAAATACTTATCAACCCAGCTTAAAAAATAGGGCCAGTTGGGTACATCAGTATGGCCAGATGAATGCTGACGGAAAGCAATATCGCCATCAACCATAGTCTCAATTTTTGGGAACGTATGGGTTTCCATAGGCTTTTTACCTAATAACTTATAAACCGGTCCAGCAGCATCAGCGGCCATAAACATGCCCGGCGCATCAACCCAGCCATCCATATTAACTTTTGCTACCTTGCCGCCGCTTATAAATACCGGGCGCGGGGCACACATAGCAATTAGTTCATGCGCATCAACCGGCAGGTCGTTCCATTGTAAAATGCTGCCATATTTTAAAAAGTTTCCGGCCATCCAATGATACTCGGAAGATGCAGTAACATTTTCAACTACCTCGCCAAAATTACGGCGGCTCAGTTTTGCACCACCCTCTCCTGATGAACTTACATAAGCTGTAGCCATACGCGGGTCATAAGCTAAAGCTACCAACGCACCTTTACCATTGCGTGAGTGACCCTCAATAGCTACTTTTTTAGCATCAAGTGCTTTATCGGTTTCAAAATAATCTATGGCGCGGTCAGCTCCCCATGCCCATGCACGTAAAGCTCCCCAGTCGTCAGGCTTGCGGTATTGGCCCTTATTTACTAACCCAATAATGCCTTTGGTTAAACCGGCGCCATTGTCGGCCTGTATGCTGTTATTATCTAATACGGCACAGGCCCATCCTTTATCTATAACCTGTTCTTTCCAGCCTTTGGGGCCATTTGCTGCGCCTGCGCGTGGCGGCCCAAACCCAAATCCTCCAATGCGGCCAAATTGCATAATTACAGGTACTGGTTTAGTTGCATTGGCCGGTACTGATACCGATAGCTTAATATTAACTTCTATTTGCGGGTACGATGAATTATCAACCTTACCGGTAAGGTATTTTGTTTTAACGGCTATGCCGCCAATTTTTTCGTTAACGGCGCTGTCAACTATCCATGTTACGCCCGGGATGTTTTTAGGTAACCGGCCATACATTTCCCGGTCAAGGTCCTCCATTATTTCTTTACGGCGGGCGGGCCATTGCGCTGCTGTGGTAACCTTTTTGCCATTTTTAAACGTCAGCGGATCAGGCAGATCCGGATATGGATTTGCCTTTGATTCGTCGTAATTAGTAAAATTTGCTGCAGTGCTGTCGCTGCCGTTTCTTGGCGGCCTCATTGCTGTAATATGCAATTGCTGCATCATGTTATTGCGGTCGGCCTGGGTAGCATCTGCCAAAGCTTTTTGGGCAGCCTGTTGTTGGGGCGTTGCGGCGGGCCGTTGCGCCATGGCTTGTGATAGTAACAGCACACTGCTGCACATCAGTAAAGTAATCTGTTTCATAATAATTTAATTGGTTTGTAACGTAAATATAATTTATACAGCCTATTGTAATGCATTACATAATAATTGTTACAGAGAACCGATTTTTTTTAAAACCTGATTTTTGATAGCATAACTTTTTTGATACATATTAAAAATATTATTGTAATCGATTGCAAAATGAATTGTTGTTAATTAGTTTTAACATCAAATTCGGGTACCAGCATAATTTACATACTCCATTTGTAAACCCGTAACCATTTAAATTTAAAAACCTGTTATAAATATATTGTAACGTATAAACCATGAGTAAACTTAACAAAACAATTATTTTA
>JAICMD010000089.1 GCA_025929405.1 Mucilaginibacter sp.
CTTATAAGGATATTATTAAATTCATTTTCAAAAAGGTAATTCTAAAATCATCATTAGCCGACCAGGTTTTTGAGGATAAGTTTATTTTTTGGCCGGTTGACCGCGACGTTTTACAGGCATTGATAGCCAAAACATTTAAAAACTTCTCTCATGATAATTATGAACAAAACAACCTGGCCGAAGTAACCGGTAATTGGGTTGAAGACAGGGAGTTTATCATCAATTTGTTTGAAAAGACCATCCGTTATGATGAAGAGTTTCAGGGATTGATCAGCGAAAAAACGCAGAACTGGGAGCCTGAGCGCATAGCCATGATGGACACTTTATTAATGAAAATGGCGCTTGCCGAATTTTTAAAATTTAATTCAATACCGGTAAAAGTAACTATAAACGAATACCTTGAAATATCAAAGGAGTTTAGCACACCTAAAAGCAATTCGTTTATAAACGGTATATTAGACAAGATTTTAATTGAGCTTAAGGCGCAAAAGAAAATTGTTAAGATAGGCAGGGGATTAATAGAATAATTATGAAAAAACTGTTTTTAGCTTTAATGGCCGCTGGTATGCTAATGGCCTGCAATCAAACCAACCAAACCCAATCAAAAACCGATAGTGCTGCCACAAAGGCTACAGTAAACGCCAACGCACCGGTAATGAAGTTTGAGTTTGACAGCCATGACTTTGGTAAAGTAAAAGCAGGCGAGAAGGTAACTTATGATTTTAAGTTCACCAACACAGGTAAATCGCCTTTAATTATAACCGAAGCGCATGCATCATGCGGATGTACCGTACCCGAATGGCCCAAAGAGCCTATACAGCCTGGCCAGGGCGGCAAGATCAAAGTAACATTTGATAGCTCAAACAAATCAGGATTAATGGATAAACAAGTAACAGTTACAGCAAATACCAATCCGCCTCAAAACGTGGTGCATTTGGTAGGCGAAGTACTGGCAAAATAAAAATTGAAAAAATGATAGCAACTATTTTACTACAAGCCAGCGGGTTTGGCGCACAACAGCTAATAATGTTAGGCTTAATTGCACTGGTGTTTTATTTCTTTATGATACGCCCGCAGTTAAAAAAGCAAAAAGATCAGAAAAAATATGTGGATGAGTTAAAAAAAGGCGATAAAGTGGTTACCACAGCCGGCATGCATGGCCGTGTTGCCGAAATAAACGACGCTACAGTTTTAATTGAAACCGAAGGCGGCGGCAAAATAAGGTTTGATAAATCAGCTATATCATTAGATGCCTCAAAAGCGCTGAATACGCCGGTAGTATCTAAATAAGCTAAAGGCTAAAGGCTTAAAGCTTAAAGCAATTTTATAGATTTAAAGCGGAGAGAAAAGCAAATAGCTTTCACCTTTCCGCTTTTAGCTTTTACCTCAAAAATGGCAATAATAAAATTATCAGCAACAGAAAGGAGACGGGTATCGGTATTTTTTACCTGCCTGTTGTTGGCTGGTATTGCCTGGGTATTGGTTACACTTGCACGAACGTATAATTTTACAGTAAGACACGTACTTGCCTATGAAAATATGCCGCAGCGGCGTGCTTTCCATTCTTTACAGCCCGATACGGTAAATATTACAGTGAAGGGTACGGGCTGGCAAATGTTGTTCTCAAAAATTAATGATGGTAGCCAACCTGTTAAAATTGATCTGAGTTCACTTGAACACGAAAATTTTGTGGTGCTTAAGCCACAAATAAAAAGTATTAATAAAAGCCATGAATTGCAATATGAGGTGGTTGATTTTGACCCCGATACTTTGTATTTTGATTTTACCAATCGCAGTGTAAAACGGGTGCCGGTGCGTTTATTATCCTCAATAACCTACCAGCAGCAGTTTTCACAATCGGCTGATGTTATTATAAAACCGGCTTATGTAACTATTACCGGCCCGAGTAATCGGATAGATGGCATTAGGTCGTGGAAAACAGATTCGTTAAAAGCCGAAGATGTTAATGAAACTATTAACACCAGGGTTAACCTTGAGCCGGTAAGGGAGGGCAATATCAGCATATACCCTAAAAGTGTGCAGGTTTTTGTGCCGGTGAATGAGTTTACCGAAAAAACAGTAGAAGTACCTGTAAAGCTGATAAATAATGCCGAGTATTATAATGTAAAGGTTTTTCCGTTAAAGGTTAAGGTTACCTTTACAATACCATTAAATAATTATACCGGCATTAACGAAGAATATTTTGAAGCGCAGGCCGATCTTGATTTATGGAAAAAGCATAATTATAAAATGCTTCCGGTTAAAATTACCAAGCAACCCGATTTTTGTAAAGTAGTAAAAATTGAACCTCAGTTTATTGACTTTATCGTAAAAAAATAATGCTCAAAATAGGTATAACCGGTAATATAGGCAGTGGTAAAACAACCGTAAGCAAGTTGTTTGAGTTAATAGGCATCCCGGTTTTTTATGCCGATGAAGCTGCCAAAAATATCATGGTTACTGATGAAGTGCTTATTGCCGGTGTAAAACAAGCCTTTGGCAACAATGCTTATTTTGATGACGGCACATTAAACCGGAAGTATATAGCCAGTATAGTATTTAACGATGAGCTACGGTTGACCGAATTGAACGCGTTGGTACATCCTGCAGTTTTCAGGGCTTTTGATAATTGGATAACACAATTTGATAATAGTGTACCCTATGTTTTAAAGGAAGCCGCGGTACTATTTGAAAGCTCATCCTATAAAATGTGCGATAAAACCATTATGGTAACCGCACCTTTGGAAATGCGCATCCGCCGGGTAATGAAACGGGATAATATCATTCGTGACGAAATATTAAAGCGCGAGGCCAGGCAGTTTACCGAAGAAAAGAAAATACAATTAGCCGACTATATTATCAAAAATGATGAATCGGAACTGATAATTCCGCAGGTTTTAAAATTGCATCAGGAGTTTTTGTCATTGAATCATTAGGTCATTGTTTTATTATCGATACAATGTGTTACATACAAAAAAATGACTTAATGACCCAATGACTAATGACTTAATAATAGATGATTTTATTGGTTTTAATACCAATGGCTTATACTGTAAATACGGCGATTTTTATCTGGACCCGCAGTTGCCTGTAAAAAGTGCCGTAATAACGCACGCCCATGCCGATCATGCTGTAAGCGGCAATACCAATGTTTATGCAACCCCGGCTACCATTGCTTTTATGCAATTGCGCTATGCTAAAACTACAGGTAAGGTTATCAATAAAATAAATTATAATGAGCCTTTTAACTTAGGCGGGGTACAAATAACATTTATTTCGGCAGGGCATATATTAGGATCGGCTCAAGTATTAATGGAATATAAAGGCGTAAGATATCTGTATACCGGCGATTATAAACTACAGCCAGATGCTACCTGCGAGCCTATTGAGTGGGTTAATGCTGATGTGCTGATAACCGAAAGTACTTTTGCCGACTCTGCAATAACACACCCTGATCCGGTTGAGGAGATCAGGAAACTCAATAACATTAAATCAAATATTTTATTAGGAGCATATAGTTTGGGTAAAAGCCAGCGACTGATACAATTGATTAGTCAGCATGCCCCGCAAAAAAAGATACTGGCGCACCATAAAGTTATGGCTATAAA
Organism: Mucilaginibacter sp.; assembly: GCA_025929405.1. Lineage (GTDB taxonomy): Bacteria > Bacteroidota > Bacteroidia > Sphingobacteriales > Sphingobacteriaceae > Mucilaginibacter. The sequence continues at coordinate 3,609 of JAICMD010000089.1, forward strand.
CGCTGTTTATGAACGTATGGGTTTTAAATTAGGCCCCCATCAAATTTACGGGCGCAAATTAATGAAGTTGCAGGATGAATTTGTATACATCGTACCGCCGTTTACGTTTGACAGTTATATCAAAGCAACAGGTGTTAAACGATTATTTGCTTCGGGATGGAAAAATTTGCAGGTGAATAATGAGGACACTTTGTTTATATCTGACCATGTAGACTGGAACGATATTTTATTTACCATAGAAAAAGTTAAGCCAACGCAGATATGGACGTTGCACGGTAACGGCAGCCATTTAAAGAATTATTTTAAGGATAATATTGTCGTTAAAATGCTTAATTAATTAAACCTATTATATAAAATTTGGTTATTGGAATAAACTGACACTACTGTTGAAATAATAAAACTATTTGAATATTTGTTATAATTGTAGTAACAATGCGTATAGAAGACGAGATACAAAGCACTAAGTTTGAGGATAATTACCAAAAGGTGGTAATTAATATTGCTTATACTGAAGGCTGGTTAAACAACCTTATACGCCCTTATTTTGAAAAATATAACCTCACCAACCAGCAGTTTAATATCCTGCGTATTTTAAGGGGGCAATATCCTAAGCCGGCTACCGTAAATTTGCTGAAGGAGCGTATGATAGATAAAATGTCTGACGCTTCGCGTATTGTTGACCGCCTGGTTCAAAAGGAACTGGTATCACGGTGTACTAACACTAAGGACCGCCGTGCCGTTGATGTGCGCATCAGCGAAAAAGGTTTGGATATTCTGGCTAAAATGGATGTGGAGTTTAAAACCAAAGACTTTTTAAAAACTTCACTTACACCCCAAGAAGCAGCTACTTTAAGCGATCTTTTAGATAAATTGAGGGGATAACTAAGATGTTATGGTGAGCTTGTCGAACCATGTCCTCTGTTCTATATCTATCCTTCTACAGACTCAGGATGACCTCAGTAATTATAACTCTATCAAAAATCCTCCCAAAGCTATACCAATTCCCAGCAAAACAGCTATCATTTTACGTATGGTAAATTTATGGTCGGAGCTTGATTCGAAGAGGATAGTGGTTGATATATGTAAAAATATACCTATAACCACGCCCATTATACGGTTAAAATAATGCTGTAAATTGCCTATGCCGCCATCGCTCAACGCTTTGCTAAATAAATATCCGGCAGGCGCCATCAAAGAAAATAATAGGATATAAAATACTGTGGAGCGGCTGCTTTGCTTATTAGCCAAAAAAACGCTCCCTAAAGCAAATGCCGCAGGTATATGGTGCAGCCCTATACCAAATACCAGTTGGTTTTGATAACCTTCGGCAAGGGGCATACCTTCTAAAAAAGCGTGCAGGCACAAACTTATCATTATGCCCAACGGAAATATAGCATGCTCATGCGACGGTTTATGTATATGCCCGTGTTCAATACCCTGCGAAAACTGTTCTAATACAATCTGGAATAAGAAGCCTATTAAAATAAACACGCCTACCATATTATCATCGCCATGATAAGCATCAGGTATTAAATGCAGTACGGTAATGCCAAACAGGTAGGCCCCGCTAAATGATAGCACAAGCTTTAATGTTTTATGATTATCGCCTTTAAACAAAAAAACAGATGTGCCGCCAAAAAAAGCACATGAAAATAAGAACAGTATTTTCCAGGTCTCCATTAAAATTGCGGTTGTAATTTTTTAAATAATAAGGCAAACAGGCTGCCAACCAATATGCCGTAAATGGCCCCGCCTGTTACATCAAGCGGGTAATGTACGCCTACATATACTTGCGCAAAACTTATACTTCCCGCCCATAAAACAGCCCAAAGCGCTACCCAATGCCATTTTTTATAAAATACCAATATTAAAAAGGCTGCCATAGCAAAATGATCAGTAGCATGGATAGAAGGGAAGCTGTAACCTGTTCCGCAGCCCACACGCAAAATATCAGCTTTTGCTGTAACAGGGTCGCGGCAGGGGCGTATCCGTTGTATGGATTGTTTTATCAGTACATCACTGGTGAAATTTGCAAATCCCGCGGTTAAGGCTAACAATACAACAATTATTGCCCCTGTTTTTTTATATCGCCAAAGGCAAAAAGAAATAATGAATATATAAAGTGGTATCCAGAATTTAGGGTTACGCAAATACGGCATTACCAGGTCGAAAAACCCGTTGGCCATGTTATGGTTTATAACATAAAACAGGTGCCGGTCAAATTGTAAAAGGGTTTCAGGCATTAATGCTGACTTGAATTTTTGCGAAATCAAACTTAACGCTTTTATTGTTTTTTATGTGCAACTTTTTGTCATATAAAAAAAGCAATTAGGCTTTGATATGGGTTTAATACTTATTTTTGCGGATAAAATAATATCACGTTTTGACACTCATAAAATCAATTTCAGGAATACGCGGCACCATTGGTGGGGCTGCCGGCGAAGGATTAACGCCCGTTGATATCGTAAAATTTACTTCGGCTTTTGGTAGCTGGGCCATTAAAAAAGCCGGTACAAAAAAAATCGTAGTAGGGCGGGATGCACGTTTATCAGGCAGCATGGTAAACAATCTGGTTATTGGCACACTGCAAGGCCTGGGCATTGATGTGGTTGATCTGGGCTTATCTACCACACCTACGGTTGAAATTGCCGTTCCGCTTGAAAAAGCGGCAGGTGGTATTATACTTACTGCAAGCCACAACCCCAAACAATGGAACGCCCTTAAATTGCTGAATGCCAATGGCGAATTTATAAGCGATACTGATGGCAAAGAGGTATTGGATATTGCCGAAAGTAGTGATTTTAGCTATGCTGAAGTAAATGATTTGGGTAAAGTAACGCATGATGACAGCTATATGCAGAAGCATATTGACCAGATACTGGCCCTGTCATTGGTTGATGTGAAAGCTATTGCCAAAGCCGACTTTAAAATTGTGATAGATTGCGTTAACTCAACCGGGGGAATATTCGTTCCGGCATTATTGGAAGCTTTGGGTGTTAAAACCGTTTACAAACTGTTTTGCGAGCCGGATGGTGTATTTCCGCATAATCCCGAACCGCTGCCTGAAAATTTGATAGAACTATCAAAAGAAGTTGTTGCTAAAAATGCCAGCCTGGGTATTGCTGTTGACCCGGATGTTGATCGCCTTTGTTTTGTTAGCGAGGATGGTAATATGTTTGGCGAAGAGTATACGTTGGTTGCGGTTGCCGATTATATTTTGAAAAATACTAAAGGCAATACCGTATCAAACCTGTCATCAACACGTGCGCTGCGTGATGTTACTGAATTAGCCGGCGGCGAATATCATGCTGCCGCGGTAGGCGAGGTTAACGTGGTTAATCAAATGAAAGCTGTAAATGCCGTTATAGGCGGCGAAGGCAATGGCGGTGTTATTTACCCTGAATTGCATTACGGCCGCGATGCATTAGTAGGCATAGCTTTATTTTTAACACATCTGGCAAAGTATGGTAAATCCATATCTAATTTGCGCAGCTCATATCCCGGTTATTTTATCTCAAAAAATAAAATAACGCTTACTCCCGAAATGGATATTGATGCTTTATTGGCGAAGGTAGAAGATAAATACAAGGCACAACCACACAGCACTATTGACGGGCTTAAAATTGAGTTTGACAAGCAATGGGTACACCTGCGCCGCTCAAATACCGAACCAATAATTCGTATCTATTCCGAAGGCGATTCGGAAACGGTAGCCAATAATTTGGCCAATAAGATAATTGCGGATATAAAGGAAATTTTACATTTATAATTAATGAGTAATCGAATTAGTGATTGAGTGAATTTTTGTATTCAATCACTAACTCACTAATTCATCAGTCACTAATTCACTAACCATGCGCGTTTACCTGGATAATGCTGCTACTACACCACTTGATTCGCAGGTGATGCAACAGATGTGCGCAGTGATGGAGGCTACGTATGGTAACCCGTCGTCTATTCATGCTCATGGCAGGGAAGCCCGCACGGTTATTGAAAAAGCGCGTAAAACCATAGCGGGGTTATTACATACATCACCAGCCGAAATATTTTTTACCAGCGGCGGTACCGAGGCCGATAATACTGCCATACGCTGTGGTATAATTGATAATGGCATTACCCATGCTATAAGCACCCGCATTGAGCACCACGCTGTTATACATACGTTAGAAGCTATGGAAAAGGCTGGAACAATTAAATTAAGTTTTGTTGATGTTGACAGCAAGGGCAATATTGATTATATCCATCTGGAAAGGCTGTTACAGGATAATGAGCGTAGTTTTGTATCAATAATGCATGCCAATAATGAAATTGGTACGCTCAATGATATTGAACGGATAGGCGATATTTGCGAGCAGTATAATGCTATTTTTCACTGCGATACTGTACAGACTATGGGGCACTATCCGCATGATCTTAGTAAGCTCAAAGTGCATTTTTTGGTAGGCGCTGCCCACAAATTTCACGGACCTAAGGGCGTGGGATTTTTATACGTAAATCATAAAATCAAAATAAAGCCTTTTGTATATGGCGGCGCGCAGGAGCGTAATATGCGCGGCGGTACCGAAAATATGTACGGTATTGTTGGGCTGGCAAAGGCTTTAGAGCTTGCTTATGCTGATATGCACCGGCACACACAATACATCCAAAGCCTTAAAAGTTATTTAATGCAACAGTTATTGTACTATATACCGGGCATTGAGTTTAATGGCGAAACAGATGCTGATAAAAGCCTGTATACTATTTTAAACGTTGAATTTCCTGATACCGAAATAGCCGACATGTTGTTGTTTAATTTAGACATAGCCGGTATATCTGCCTCTGGCGGCAGCGCATGCAGTTCGGGTACTGATATTGGCTCACATGTGCTTACAGCTATTGGTGCAAGCGCTACACGGCCATCTGTACGTTTTTCTTTTTCTAAATATAACACTACCCAAGAAATTGATTATGTAGTTGCTAAACTACGCGAGTTTTTTCCGATGAATACCTAAAACCTGAGAGAAAAAATATTTCTTTTATAGAAAATTTTATTAACATTGGCATGATTTGTGGAAGTTATTTACCAACTACTAAACATATAACCTATGGAAATAAATAATCAAAATTCCGGAAACGGTAATCGCCCGAACGAAACGCCTGAAGAGCAAAGGTCACAACAGGAGGGATCAGGTTATACACCGCAGCAGGAACAACAGCAACAAAGCAGCGGTAACGATGCTTCTTACAGCGAACAGAATGATGTAACCCCTCCCGACCAAAAGGAGTTTCCTGCCGAAGGACCGGCACGTACCGATTTTGAAAGCCGTCCGCATGGCCGCACAACCGGCCGTATGGTAGGACATGAGCCAGGTACCGAAGGTAATATCTAATTGAATTTATTAATAATACAGGCCGCTTGCAAAACGGCGGCCTTTAAATTTTAAAAGTTATGGAAAATTACAATCAAACATCCGGGAACAATAACAATCAAAGGATGAATCAGCAATCTGATCAAAACCGGGTTAATCAAAACATACAGGAGAGCCAATCTCAGGATAATGAGCGTGATAACCGGATGGATCAACAATCTGATCAGCCACGGAGAAATCAAAATCAAAGTATGCAGGAAAATCAATCTCATAACTATGATGAGCAAAATGATGATATGCAGCGCAGCCGGAGCCAAAAGAAACCGGTTTATATACAAGATATGCCTGAGATAAAGCCGGATGTTAATGAGGGCGGAATATAAGTATTAGGGGAGTAGATGTAGAAGGGAAGGCCGTCAATTTATTGGCGGCTTTTTATTTTAAAACAAGTATCGTAATAATATAGTTATTTAATTACAAATAAAAACTACCGTATGGAAACCATTAATGAACAATTTGAAAGCGAGCAGGATTACAGTCAGAATGATCTATCTGCAACTGAACTGACAGCATTGGATAACAATTCATCATCCGATTATGATTCATTAGATGATGCAGATACTTATAGCAATGATGCATCAGACGATAATTCATTTGACGACGACGATTTAAATGACGATACTGACCTGGAAGATGACGATCCGATATTTAATGATGATGACAATGAGGAGTATGGCACGGACGACGATGCAGGGTCGGCTATGGCAGATGATATAGATGACGACCCGGATTTCAGATAGAATGGATGTGTAAAAAAAGAAGAAGTCCCTCAAAATTTTGAAGGGCTTCTTCTTTTAATTCTTCATCATTTTTAAAAATGCCGAAAGCTCTTCCTTCATTTCCCTGCGATCAACAATAAAGTCAAGAAACCCATGTTCCTGCACAAACTCCGCAGTTTGGAAACCTTTAGGCAAATCTTTTTTAATAGTTTCTTTAATTACCCGCGGACCGGCAAAACCAATTAAGCTGCCCGGCTCGGCAATATTAATATCGCCCAGCATAGCGTATGATGCTGTTACCCCACCGGTTGTAGGGTCGGTTAATAACGATATATAGGGTATTTTAGCCTGGCTTAACAAAGCCAGTTTGGCCGATGTTTTGGCCATCTGCATTAATGAAAATGCAGCTTCCATCATTCGCGCCCCGCCTGATTTTGATATCATCAGGAAAGGTATGTTATGTTCAATGCAATGATCAATAGCCCGTGCAATCTTTTCGCCCACTACTGATCCCATTGACCCGCCTATGAAGTTAAAATCCATACAGGCTATAACCAAATCCTGCTCATTTATTTTACCAACGCCAACACGCAAGGCATCTTTTAAACCTGTTTTAAACTGGGTTTCGTTAATGCGGTCGGTGTATTTTTTAGTATCGGTAAAGTGTAAAGGGTCGCCCGAGGTAAGGTCGGCAAACAACTCGGTAAATTCGTTATTATCAAACAGTACAGAAAAGTATTCTTTTGAGCCGATGCGTAGGTGGTACCCACAGTAATGGCAAACGTATTGATTTTCTACCTGCTCAGTATAATGAAGGGGTTTTTTACACTGAGGGCACTTGTTCCAAATTCCATCGGGTGCTTCTTTCTTTTCCTCAGTAGTCGTAATTATCCCTTTAATTTCTCTTTTAAACCACGCCATATCTATGTCTGGATCTTTCAATGATACAAAGAAACGAAAAAAGTTTGTAATGCTTTATTTATGTTGAAGAATCAAGACGCAAGAACCAGGAATCAAGACCAAAATCACTTTCACTTCATTTTCTTGTTTCTTGATTCTTGGCTCTTAATTCTATCAAAATTGCTAACTTCGCGCATTAAGTAGAAAACGAATGGATTTGAAAAATTATAAAGGTGTACTGCACGGCGACCAAGTGCAGGAACTGTTTGAAGCAGCAAAAAAGCATCAGTTTGCTTTACCTGCTGTAAACGTTATTGGCACCAACTCACTAAACGCGGTAATGGAAACAGCTAAGGCTGTAAACTCGCCTGTAATTATCCAGTTATCAAACGGCGGTGCGCAGTTTTATGCAGGTAAATCATTAGATAACAGCAAACTGCAGGCTTGTATTTTAGGTGGCGTATCTGCTGCAAGGCACGTACATTTATTGGCCGAGCATTATGGTGTTGCAGTTATTTTACATACCGACCATGCTGCTAAAAAGTTATTACCATGGATAGATGGCCTGTTAGATTACGGCGAGAAGTTTTTTGCCGAAACAGGCAAACCACTGTTTTCATCGCATATGCTTGACCTATCGGAAGAGCC
>JAICMD010000218.1 GCA_025929405.1 Mucilaginibacter sp.
CCAAACTCATATTTGGTATCCACCAATATTAAACCTTGTTTGGCGGCAATTTCGGTACCTCGCTTAAATAATTGGCGGGTATAGTTTTCTAACTGCACATAATCTGTCTCAGATACTATTCCTTGTTTTAATATTTCTTCGCGGGATATATCTTCGTCATGCCCTACTGCAGCTTTAGTTGTTGGGGTAATAATAGGCTCAGGTAGTTTATCATTTTCCTTCAACCCTTCCGGAAGACTTACGCCACATACCTGTCTTCTACCTGCGCTGTACTCCCGCCAGGCATGGCCTGCCAAATAACCGCGTATTACCATTTCAACCTTAAAAGGCTCACAAATTAAACCAATAGTAACGCTTGGATCAGGCACGTTTACTACCCAGTTAGGTACAATATCGGCAGTGGCCTGTAAAAATTTTGCAGCTACCTGGTTAAGCACCTGTCCTTTAAACGGTATAGGCTCGGGCAGTACCACATCAAATGCCGATATACGGTCGGTAACCACCATGGCCAGGTATTTATTATTTATGGTATAAACATCACGTACTTTCCCCTTATAAAAAGCAGTTTGCCCGGGGAAGTTAAAATGTGTTTCTTTTATTGCGTTCATTTGTGTTAGTGATTGGTGATTAGAGATCAGTGATTGGTGCTTGACTATATTAACTAATCACTAAACACCACTCACTAATCACTATTACTGTATATCCCCGTAAGCAGCTAATATCTTACGTACAAGTTTATGCCTTACTACGTCTTCGCCGCTTAGGTAAATTATGTCAATTCCTTTTATATCTGTTAATATTTTTAAAGCTGTATGCAAGCCCGACATTTGTTTTTTTGGCAAGTCTATCTGTGTAACATCACCTGTAACAATAAATTTAGCCGATGGCCCCATACGCGTTAAAAACATTTTCAACTGCATATCGGTAGCGTTTTGGGCCTCGTCCAATATTACAAAGCAATTATCCAATGTACGGCCGCGCATAAATGCCAGTGGCGCTATTTCAATGGTGCGGTTCTCCAGGTAAACTTTCAACTTTTCGGCCGGTATCATGTCATCCAGTGCATCATATAAAGGGCGCAGGTATGGATCGATCTTTTCTTTCAGGTCACCCGGTAAAAAGCCCAGGTTCTCTCCTGCCTCAACAGCAGGACGGGTAAGTATAATACGTTTGATCTCCTTATTCTTCAAAGCCCTTACAGCTAATGCTACAGCGGTATAGGTTTTACCGGTACCTGCCGGACCAATAGCAAACATGATATCGTTTTTGCCAATACCATCAACCATTTTACGCTGGTTGGCGGTACGGGCCTTAACCATTACACCATTAGGGCCAAACACAATAACTTCGCCGCTGGCAAACTTATCGGCGGCACCATCAGCAGGGGCCTCTTTATCCGAGGAAGGTTTAGCACCTAATATCCGCTCAACATCCTGAATGTTTAAATTCTCGTATTTTTCAACGTGTTGCAGCAGACGGCTAAACTTTTCTTCAAACAGCGCCAATTCGTGGTCATCACCTAATACTTTAACATCGCTGCCACGGGCAACTATTTTAAGCTTGGGGTATTGTTTTTTTATGATCTCGAAGTGATCATTATTCGGCCCCCACAAAACTGCGGGGTTAATATTTTCAATGGATAATTTGAGTTCGTTCAATAGTAAATGATTAATTTGTTCCGGATTTTTATGAATTAAAAATTGAATATTTGCACCAGCAAATGCTTGTTACAAGATTAGCAATAATATTTAAAAAAATTAATGGCAATAATAACTTTAACTACTGACCTTGGCGATAAAGATATTTATCTGGCCGCCCTTAAAGGCAGTATTTATAAGCTATTGCCAACAGTAAATATTGTTGATATTACCAACAGCGTTTCGGCATTCAATATACAACAGGCAGCCTTTATTTTAAAGAATAGTTTTCACTATTTTCCGGATGGTACGGTACATTTAATTGGCATTGACACCGTATACAGCGACGAAACCAAATACCTGGCTGTGCGCTACAAAAATCATTATTTTGTTGGTGCCGATAACGGCATATTTTCGCTGATGTTTGCCGGCGACCCTGACGAGATATTTGAGATAAATATTATGCAGGATCTTAAATTCCTTCATTTTCCGCTGGCTGATATTTTTGTAAAAACTGCCTGCCACCTGGCAAGCGGCGGCGATGTTAACCAAATAGCACTGCCGGTAACCAGCATTGAAAAGAAAATGAACTTGCAGCCTGTGCTGGAGAAGAACCTGATAAAAGGCATGGTAATTTATATTGATTCGTTCCAGAACGTAATTACCAATATCACTAAAGACCTGTTTAATCAGATACAGCAGGGGCGCCAGTTTGTGCTAACCTTTAAACGCAACGAATCCATCAACCATTTGAGCTGGCATTATAGCGAGGTACCAGAGGGCGAAAAGCTTTGTTTGTTTGGCATTAGCGATCATTTAGAAATTGCCATAAACAAAGGCAATGCCAGCGGGTTATTAGGTTTAAACCTGGGCGATAGCGTGATTATTGATTTCCAGGGGTAAACGCCTGGACTAAGATTTTTAGGATATAAAGATTGTATGATTATAATCCTAAAATCCAATAATCCTCTAAATCATGGTTCAGACAAAAAATAATTTGCTATGAAAAAAATCTTATTACTTGCATTAACCTGCCTTCTGTTTGCCAAAACTCAAGCCCAAACCACCTCGGATTCTCTCGCCTATCAGCTTCAGCGTAAAAAAATTAACAGCATGCTGGCAGAGCGTATGCAAAAATTTGGCAAGTATGATCAAAGCCTGAGCAAGCACACCGGCATATTTGGTTTGCAAACCAAGAAGGATATCCGCCGGTCGAACGATATATTAATGGATATTGTAAAAAACGACAATGAAATATACAGGCAACTAAAAATTTTATTAGAGTACAGAACATTTCAGCAAACACAGGTTTTAGACAGATCGAAGGAAAGCGAAACCGTGAACCTCAACTTTATGCGCACTATTAATAAGCTGCATGATCAAAATCAAAAGTTAAAACAGGAAGCTGATAAAATGATGCAGCAACACGAAAATTCTATACGGAACTTTAAAATAGCCGTTGGAATATTATTAATTGTTTTGATGGTGCTACTATGGAAAATTTATGGCAAAAAAGCTGCACCTGTTAGCTAATTATAGTAAAGGCGATGATTATATCATTACCTTTGAACTAACTCAATGAAATTAACGATACATGGGGCCGCGCAACAGGTTACAGGGAGTATGCACCTGCTGGAAGTTGGCCAATATAAAATTTTAATAGACTGCGGGCTTGATTATGAACGTGACCGCAGTATACAGGAAAACGAAGACTTTCCTTTTAATCCGGAAGATATTGATGTGGTAATTTTAACCCACGCACATATCGACCACTCGGGCAATCTGCCTACACTGGTCAGAATGGGTTTTAACGGTCAAATTTTATGCACCCCGCCTACGGCAGATCTTACGGAGTTGTTATTGCTCGATTCGGTAAACATCTTTATAAATAAAGCTAACAAAGGGCGCAAGCGTGGGCGTAATAAGTTTAACAGCGGTGCGCAGCAGCCACTATATCTGCAAAAGCATGTAATGGATACCATGGATCGCATGGTTACCATTAACTTTAACCGCCCGTTTAAAATTACCGGGGATATTGAGTTGACTTTTATTCCGGTGGGACATTTATTGGGCGCGGCAGCGGTTGTACTTAAAATAAACGATAACGGCGAAGAAAAAAGTATTGCCTTTACCGGAGACATTGGCAGATACAACTATCCCGTACTGAACGATCCACAGCCATTACCGCAGGTTGATTATTTGGTAAGTGAATCCACCTATGGCGGCCGTAATCATAGCAAAGACAAAACCGTAGAGCAGGAATTAATTGAGGTAATTGATAAGGCCTGTGTTAAAGAGCAGGGACGTATTATAATACCTGCTTTTAGTATAGGGCGCACACAATCATTGGTATTTACGCTGAATAAGATATTCAGTAAGGGTTTATTGCCGCCGGTTAAGGTTTTTGTAGATAGCCCGATGGCATCAATGGCTACAAGTATTTTCAGGAAATACCATGACATGGTAAGCCAGGAAGCGCAGGATTTTTATAAAATGCAGGGCGATGAGTTTGAGTTTGATAACCTTACCTACGTAGAAACCTTAAAGGATAGCCGCCAGATATCAAACTATTTTGAGCCATGCATCATTATCTCATCTGCCGGGATGCTGGAAGGCGGCCGCATACAGGACCACTTGTTTTACAACATTCAAAACTACTATTGTACTATCCTGTTCATTGGTTACTGCGCTAAAGGAACTTTAGGATACAGATTATTGCGGGGCGATTCCATCGTGCACATAAAAGATCGCGACCTAGCTGTATATGCCACCATCAAACAAACCGACGTACTAAGCGCCCACGGCGACCATGACGATCTGGTTAATACCGTAAAACAACAGGATAAAACCAAACTTAAACAGGTTTATCTGGTGCACGGCGAAATAAGCAGCATGCAATTGTTAGCCGATGCTTTAGTACAGGAAGGCTATGGGGTAACTATTTCGGAAAAGGGAATAAGTTATATTTTGTAATCGATCTTACCCATCGCGTACGTCGCGAGGTACGAAGCAATGACGCTATAATTTATCTTTTAGATAACATTTAATTTTTCTTGATAATAGACATATCTTAGTAAAAGATATCCCCTACCAATCAAATCTTAACTATATAATATGTTATTAAAGCGAGCTTTTTTAAGTGTACTGTTATTTACATTTTTTCTACAGGCGTTTGCAATTACCCAACCTGATGTTTCTATTGTTATTGATCAAATGAACGGGCCACAGCTTACCTATGGTGTAATTCAGTTAACATCAGTTTTAAAGGCAAAAAATATAAGTTTTGAAAAAACTATATCAATCAATAAGGCACATGGACGCACTATAATTGTAGTAGGCGCTGCTACCGGCGATGGCGCTGCTGCCCTGATGATAAAGACAGGTAAATATAAAATACCATCAACAGCCGAGGCATTGATTATACATAAAACCAACTGGCACAACAAGCCGGTTTGGGTAGTAAGCGGATCGGACAATGTGGGCGCAATGTATGGCTTATTGGATATATCCGAGCGCGTGAAATGGAAAGGTAATAAAAGCACCCCCTTTGTTGATGTTAAATCCGTTACCGAAAAACCTGCCATACCCGAGCGGGCCGTTTTTATTTATACCATGAACCGCGCTTATTGGGAAAGCCGCTTTTATAATGAGGCTTACTGGGCGCGCTATCTGGATATGCTTGCAAAGGACAGGTTTAATATGCTTACCATAATTTTCGGTTATGAAAACGGAGGCTTCCTGGCACCACCCTATCCTTATTTTTTTGATGTTGATGGGTTCCCAAATGTTAAAATGAAAGGCATGACGCCTGAACAACAACAACGTAACCTGGCCGCTTTTAACCGTATAATCCAAATGGCGCACCAACGCGGTATTGGGGTAACAGCAGGTATTTGGGATCATATCTATCGCGGAGGTATACAGGCCGGTGGCAACGATGTGGACACAGCAACCACTAACCCTGTATACGCAACAGGTTTAAATGGCGATAATTTAATAGCTTATACCAAGCCGGCATTGGCAAAATTTATAAAATTGATGCCGGGATTAGATGCCATAAACTTCAGGATGCATGATGAATCAGGACTTAAAAAGGGCGAACAGCGCAACTTTTGGCTAAACCTATTTAAATCAATCAAGGCAACTACGCCAAACCTGCGTTTGGTACTGCGTGCTAAAGGATTATCTGACTCAACCATACAGGATGCGGTTGATGTAGGCGTAAAATTCAGCATCTCCACAAAATACTGGATGGAACAGGTGGGCCTGCCCTACCA